>NZ_OW824151.1:3300000-3463989 GCF_942548115.1 Aeromicrobium sp. Leaf245 | reverse complement strand
GCATTTCCCGAGTAGACGAGCGCGCTGGCGCCGTAGACGTCGGGTGCACGCCGACGCTCAGTCGGCGGTCGTTCCGCCTGGCGACGCGCGCTCACGGAGCACGGCGCGCAGGCGTGGTGCCGAGCGTCGGATCCCGTAGGCCACCACGGTCGACTGGCCCCACGCGAGCAGTCCGTGCCCGGAGCCGGCGTCCTCGAGCACCTCGGGCTCGCCCTCGACGGGCAGGGAGCCGACGACCTTGAGGGAGACGCCAGCGATCTCGCTCCAGAAGTAGTCGTCCACGATCGGGGTGTCGACGGGCTGTCCCAGGACGGTGGCGGCGGCGACGCGACCGTGGGCCACTGCGTTCGCCCAGAAGGGACGGCGCACCGCCCCGTCCGGCGTACGGACCGCTGCGACGTCGCCGGCGGCGTAGACGTCGGCGAGGCTCGTACGGGCGTGGTCGTCGATCACGACCCCGTGGTCGGTCTCGAGTCCCGAGCCGTGGAGCCAGTCGGTCACCGGCTCGTCACCCACACAGCTCACGACGACGTCGGCTGCCAGCTCCTCGCCGTCGTCCAGCCTGACGCCGCGCACGGGATCGCCCATCAGAACGGCGCCCGAGCGGCGGAAGTCGATGCCGAGCGTCGTGGCGCGCTCGCAGATCGCGGTGGCCAGGTGATCCCCGAGCAGGCGCTGCAGGGGAGGGGCCACGTCGACGACCGTCACCCGCAGGCCGGCCGTGGCGGCGGCCGTGGCCACCTCGAGCCCGAGGAACCCTGCTCCGACGACCACGGTGGTCGCCGCGTCGGCGAACCGCTCACGGACGTGGCGGGCGTCCTCGACCGTCCTCAGGACGAGCTCACCGGTCTGGCCGGGCAGGGCGATCCGCCGGGCCCGCGAGCCGGTGGCGATGACGAGGGCGTCGTACCGGTGGGCTGCACCATCCTCGGTCGAGACCGTGCGGCCGGCGTGGTCGAGCCCTGTGGCCCTGGCCCGCACGAGCTCGACGTCGAGCGAGGAGTGGTCCATGAGCACCGAGTCCTCCGCGGCCGCATCGGCGAGCACGGCCTTCGACAGCGGTGGCCGGTTCGTGCCCGGCTCGGGGTCGACGAGCGTCATCCGCCCCTCGTGCCCCCGGGAACGGAGCTCCCTGAGCACGGTGGCACCGGCGGTGGACCCGCCCACGACCACCACGTCGCTGGGGCTCATGCCAGCCGCAGCGCTGCCACGGGGCAGGAGTCGACCGCGCGTCGTCCGGCGGCCTCCTGCTCGCTCGGCAGGTCCGTCCCGTCGAAGTGGTGGACGAGGTCGCCCTCGTCGTCGAGGTCGAAGACGTCAGGTGCCTGGTCGACGCAGAGCCCGTGGCCCTCGCACCGGTCGTAGTCGGCGATGATCCGCATGGTCACTGGCCCTTCTTGGCGGCCACCAGCCGCAGGGGCAGGTGGTCGAGCTTGTGGATGATGTTGTTGAGGCCCCACGTGGGGGCGTCCGTGATCTCGAGACGGTCGACGCGCCGGACGACCGAGTGCAGGATCGACTGTGTCTCGAGACGAGCCAGGCCCTGGCCCGCGCACCCGTGCGCACCCTGGCCGAAGCCGAGCTGCGGAGTGGCGTTCCTGGTGATGTCGAAGCGGTCGGGCGCGTCCCAGAAGCGGTCGTCGCGGTTGGCCGAGGCGTAGAACACGGCCACCCGCGACCCGGCCTCCACGGTGACTCCACCGATCTCGGCGCCGCGCTCGACGTGGCGCGAGAAGGCCCGCAGCGGCGACTCCAGACGGACGACCTCGTTGACCGTGTTCGGGATCAGGGAGGGGTCCGCCTTGAGCGCTGCCCACTGGTCGGGGTGCTCGGCCAGCAGCATCAGGGCGCTCGCGATCGCACTGATCGTCGTGTCCAACGAGGGCGCGAGGTAGTCGATCATGAGGGCGGGGCACTCACCGCGCTGCACCTCACCGCTCCCGACCTTCTCGAGGAGGTCGGCTCCCATCGAGCCCGGCAGCACCGCTCCGCGGCGGACGACCGAGCGCGCGAAACGCATCATCCCGATCGTCGACGGTGCCGTGCGGACGGTCTGCCCGTTGACGGGACCGAGCGAGTCGAAGGTGGCCCCCGCCCATCGCAGCAGGTTCTCGCGCCCCTCCTCGGGCCAGCCGATCAGGTCCGGCACGAACGACGTGGGCAGCGCCTCGGCGATGTCGACGACGCCGTCGACGTGCTTCCTCTGCACGGCAGCCGCCACGACGGCGTCCGCTCGCTGCTCGACCTCGTCGCGCATCGATCGCAGGGCCTTCGGGGTCAGACGGGAGGCCAGGAGCCTGCGGCGGCGGTCGTGCTCCTCGCCGTCGCTGTTGAGCGTCGTGCCGCGGCCGAGCCGGTTGGCCACGGGGTTGAGGGCCACGCCGCGGCCGGAGACGAACGTCGCGTCGTCCAGCAGCACCTGCTTGCAGTCGTCGTGGCGCGTCACCGCGAGCACGCCCTGCTTGGCGAGCCGCACGACGGGACCCAGGGCCCGCATGCGCTCGTAGTGGGGGTACGGATCGAGGATCGCGTCGGGTGCGTAGACGTCCGGCCGGTAGGTCGGGACGGTCGTGGTCATGCGGACACCTCGGTCCTCGCGGGAGTGATGAGCGGCGCGGCCAGGGCGACGAGCGCCGAGACGTCGTGGCCGGACGCCATGGTGGTGCGGTCGGGGCGCACCAGCGCCGCCGTCGCGCGTCCCTCGTGCAGCCACGAGGAGAGCTCGGGACGATCGGTCGTCCCGACGACGGTGCAGCCTCGGGCCTCGAGCTCGCGCCGGTCGGTCGGGGAGGGCGCTTCGGAGGTCACGAGTGCCCAACCGGGACCGATGAGGTCGTCGACCACGCGGCGGCCATGCACGGTGTTCGGGCAGAGCCGCCCGGCCAGGCGGTCCCCGCGGCGCGCCGAGACGAACGACGACCCGGCCAGGGGTGGCGTGGCGCTGTCGATGAAGCGTCGACGCACGATCGGCGTGCGGTTCAGCACCGGCACGGCGCCGGCGCGAAGTGCGTCGCCCGCACGACCACCGCGCGTCATGATCGTGCCCAGGAGGCGTGCCGTGTCGATCATCGACCGGGCGTGACGGGACCGCTCGGGCTCATAGGTGTCGAGCACGTCGGCCGGCAGGGAACCCTCGAGGAACCCGGCGACCTTCCACCCGAGGTTGCTCGCGTCCCGGATGCCCGCCCCCATGCCCTGGCCGATGAACGGCGGGGTCAGGTGGGCGGCGTCGCCGAGCAGGAAGATGCGCCCTGACCGCCACCGGTCGGCGACAGCGGCGCGGAACGTGTACTCGGCGGACCGGATGACCTCGAGGGCCGCCAGGTCGGTGCCGGGGGTCCAGGGTGCGACGAGCGGGGCGATCGACGCGAGCGAGGCGAAGTCCGCCGCGGTCTCGTGGTCGAGCAGCTGGAACTCCCAGCGGTACCGCTCCGGCCCGATGCGCATGTACGTGGCCGCCCGGGTGCTGTCGCACACCTGGTGCACGCCCTCCCACTGCCGCAGGTCCTCGCCGGTCCGGATGTCGACGACGAGCCACCGCTGCTCGAACCCGAGGTCGGTCATGGTCGAGCCGATCGACCGGCGCACGAGGCTGTTGGCGCCGTCGCAGCCCAGCAGGACCTCGGCGTCGAGGAGCTGCTCCTCCCCGGTGTTGATCGCGCGCGCACGCACGCGGACCCGGCCGGGGGAGGGCTGCTCGACGGTGGTCACCTCGTGCCCCCCGAGGAGCGTGACCTCGGGCGTCTCGGCCAACCGGGCGCGCAGCAGGCCCTCGAGGTCGGGCTGGTCGAACATGCTGGCGCGGGTGAAGCCCGAGGTCGGCGAGACCCCTTCGCGGGGGAACTCGCCCAGCACCCGCAGTGCAGCGTCGACCAGGCGCAGCCCTCCGCCCGGGCGCGAGATCGCGGCGAAGCGCTCGGCGACGCCGAGCCGGTCGAGGATGCGCAGCACCTCGTCGTCGAGGTGGACGGCTCGCGGTTGCGGGTACACCCCTTCCCAGCGGTCGATCACGACGCTCGGGGTGCCGTGCCGGGCGAGCTCGAGCGCGGCGCACGCGCCCGTGGGTCCCGCCCCGACGATGATGACCGGGCTCGGATCCGTCGCCGTGGCGGTCACGGCGCTCACGCCGTCCATCGCACCCGGGTCCGCTGGGACCCGAGGTCGATCGCGCCGTCGTCGGTCGCGATCGAGACCTCGACGAGGTCGCCGTCCTGGAGGTAGCGCGGGTTCTTGGCCTGCTTGGTGAAGAAGATGCGCCACTTGGTCGCCGGCGGCAGCAGGGAGCCGATGACCTCGATCGGCTTGGGCGGCGCGCTCAGGGCCGTGCCCACCGGGGTGCCGGTGAGCAGGAGGTCGCCGGGGGCGAGCTGCTGGAACCGGGCAAGCGCCCGGAACGCAGCGAGCGGTCCGTAGATCATGTCGGAGGCCGGCTGGTCCTGGCGCAGCTCACCGTTGACCCAGAGGCGCAGGCGCAGCTCGGTGAACCGGGCCAGCTCGCCGTCCTCGAGGACCAGGAGGACGGGCCCGGTCGGTGTGAACGTGGGGTAGGACTTGGACTCGTAGAACTGGGTCTTGGGCAGCTGCTGGTCGCGCGCCGACACGTCGTTGGTGACGACGAGTGCCGCGACCATGCCCGGGAGGTCGGACTCCGCGACCTCGGTGCCGACCGGGACCTCGCGCCCGAGGACGAGGCCGATCTCCACCTCGTAGTCGAGCAGGGCGACGTGGGCCGGACGCACGATGTCGTCGGTCGGGCCGCTGATCGACCCGGAGGCCTTGCGGAAGAACGCCAGCGGGACCGCGTCCGGGTCCATGCCTGCGTCCTTGGCGTGGCTCGCGTAGTTCGCCATCTGGGCCACGACGCGGCACGGGGCCGTGACGGGCGAGACGAGCGCCAGGTCGTCGACCGGGACTGGATCGCCGGCGTCGCGGGCCGCGACCACGGCGTCGCGGTCGGCGAGCAGCTCGGCGGTCGTGGTGGCGTCGGTCGCGATGCGGACGGCGCCGTCGGGACGCTGCAGCCACCAGGCGTCGGCGGTGCGCAGGACGGGGAGGGTCATGAGCGGGCAACTTTCATCAGGCCGAGCAGGCGGGTCAGGTCGAACTCGTTGTCGGTACGCAGAGCGGTGGTCATCGAGAGCGCCTCGCGCAGCGACTCCCGGCCGGGGGCGATGCCGAGGAAGTCGGCGGTCGCGGGCGGGCCCCACTGGGCGAGACCGCTGGCCGTCATCTCGGCCCATCCGGGCTCGAGCGAGGCGTCGAACATGTCGCCGTCGCTGAAGTGCTCGACGAGGAAGCCGTCCGGGTCGCGCCAGTAGTCGAAGATCTGGCTGCCCTGGATGTGACGCCCGATGCCCCACGAGTGGTGGTAGCCGAGGTCCTTGAGGTGCTCGCCGCCGGCGGCGAGCGCGTCGAGGTCGGCGACCTGGTACGCCGAGTGCACGTAGCGGTTGCGGGGACCGAGGGTCATCGCCAGCGTGTGGTGGTCGGCCGGGGTGTCGCCGCGGTCGCAGCGGATGAAGCTCATCGTCGGCCCGCGGTGGCGCTGGCCCGGGAAGTACAGGAAGTCCGAGACGATCAGGCCCAGGTGGTCGAGGTACCAGTCCAGCGACGCCAGGTACCGCGTGGTCTGCAGCACGACGTGGCCGAGGCGCTCCACGACCGCAGGCGCACGCGGTGGGCGTTGGGTCCGGTTCGCGCGGTCCGTCGTGGCGCCGAAGTTGAACGTGTGGACCGGCTGGGTCTCCAGGGCGGGGTGCTCGATGGTGTCGGCCACCACGCGCACCAGAGCACCGGCCGGCTCACGGACGTCGACGCTGAGACCGCCCAGGTGCTCGGGGAGGCGGCGGGCCTTCGTGCCGGTGGCCTCGGCAAGGCGGAGCAGGTCCGTCGTGGCCGCGGCGCGGAAGGCCGGACCCACGAACCGCGAGCCCTCGCCCTTGCGGATGATGACGCAGGGGCTGCCGGGCAGCGCGCCTCGCAGGTTCAGCTCGTGGGCCGAGCGGTGCGTCACGGAGAACCCGAAGGCCCGCGCGAATACCTCGGCCGCCGCCAGGTCGGGCTTCTCGAACTCCAGCCACGCGATGTCGTGCACCTTGATGACGGGCTGCGCCGACCGGTGGCGGTGCTCACCCGGCCGCGGGCCCTGCTCGCTGTGCAGGTCGCGGTGGCTGAGGTCGTGGTGGCTCATTGAGGATTCCTCCGGAACTGAAGATTTCTTCAGAGTAGGGACCGAAGGGTCCGTGGTCAAGCAATGGCGCGGGCTAGGATCGTCGTCATGTCCGGTGTCCCTGCGAGCACGTCACGCTTCGACAAGCGCCGTGCTCGCACGCGCGCCGCCCTGATCGAGGCCGCGCAGGGCCTGCTGGTGGAGGGCCGGCTCGGGGTCCCGATCCAGGAGGTCACCGAGCGCGCCGACGTGGGCATCGGGACCTTCTACAACCACTTCGCCTCGAAGGACGAGCTGTTCGCCGCCGCGATCGAGTCCGCCCTGTCGCAGTGGGCGGAGTCCCTGGACGCCGTCGACGACGGCACGACCGATCCGGCCGCCCTCTTCGCGCGCAGCTTTCGGCTCACGGGTCGCCTGCACCGGCTCGAGCCGCAGATCAGTCGCGTGCTCCTGAGCCAGGGCCACGCGCTCTCCCAGTCGCCGGACGGCATGGGGCCGCGCGCCCGCCGCGACATCCGTGCGGCGCAGAAGGCGGGGCGCTTCCTCGACATGGACCTGGACCGCGCGATGGTGGTGGTCACCGGCGCCATGATCGAGCTGGGTCACCTCCTGCACGAGCGCCCAGGGCTCGACGAGGCCGAGACGGTCGACGGCGTCACGTCCGACGTCCTCGTGGCCCTCGGGCTCGAGCGAGCCGAGGCCGAGCGCCTCTGCGCGGAGCCCCTGCCCTCGATCGACGCGACGGCCGGGCTCGGCTGACCGGTCAGGACCAGGTCCTGAGTCCGGCGGGCGACGGCGGAGTCGTAGGCCCCGTGGGACTCGAACCCACAACCCGCGGATTAAAAGTCCGCTGCTCTGCCAGTTGAGCTAGAGGCCCTGGCGAGGCCAGTCTGCCAGCGTTCGGTGGACGCGGCCGCCGGGCCGTCGCCATCGGCGCGAACTGCTGCCGAGAGGTGGCCGGTGGGGTTACCCTGGGCGCACCGCCTCCCCCCGGGCGGTGGACATCCCCCTTGCATCATCGGAGCACCCCATGCTCGAGCCCCTCGACGATCGTCTTCGCGACGACGACGTGCTCGACGAGATCGAGCTCACGAGCCGGTTGATCATCGCCGCGTCGAACCGCGAGACCCCCATGACGCAGGCCGAGGTCGACGCGTTCCTCGGCCTCGACATCCGCTGAACGGACCCTCGAGGTCCGGCCGATTGACACTTGGTGAACGTCAGCACCTACAGTTGTCTCGGCCTGAACCGAATCGACAGGAGCTTGGCGTGCGATTTCGCATCCGTCCGGTGGAGACGTCCTTCTACGACCTCTTCGCAGAAGCCGCATCCCACCTCGTGCACGGTGCCAACCTCCTGGCACAAGTCCTCGACCCCGACGTCGACCGCGTCGCCCTCGGCGAGCAGATGCGCGACGCCGAGCACCAGGCCGACGAGACGACCCACAAGATCGTCAAGCGGGTCAACTCGACGTTCGTGACGCCGTTCGACCGCGAGGACATCTACCGCCTCGCCAGCAGCCTCGACGACGTCATGGACTTCATGGAGGAGACGGTCGACCTGATCGGCCTCTACGAGATCGGCGAGCTGCCCAGCCAGTTCGCCGCCCAGGTCGAGGTCCTGCAGCGCGCCTGCCAGCTGACCGCCGAGGCCATGCCCCGACTGCGCACCATGAAGGACCTCGAGGAGTACTGGATCGAGATCAACCGCCTCGAGAACCAGGGCGACCGGTCCTACCGGCGCATCCTCGCCGACCTGTTCAGCGGCAGCTACAAGTCGCTGGAGGTCCTGAAGCTCAAGGACGTCGTCGACTCCCTCGAGCACGCGATCGACGCCCTGGAGTCCGTGGCCAACACGGTGGAGCAGATCGCCGTCAAGGAGTCCTGAGCCATGGACCTCGTCCTGACGATGGTGATTGCCGTCGTCGTGATCGCGCTCGTCTTCGACTACACGAACGGGTTCCACGACGCGGCCAACGCGATCGCGACCTCGATCTCGACGCGTGCCCTCACCCCGCGCATCGCCCTGGCGATGGCGGCGGTCCTCAACTTCGTGGGAGCCCTGCTCGGTGTGGGGGTCGCCCAGACCATCCAAGGCATCATCGACATCGACTCACGGGTGTCGTCCGGCGTCGACATGGATCGCGCCCACGGCCTCACGATCGTGCTGGCGGCGCTGATCGGCGCCATCACCTGGAACCTCATCACCTGGTACTTCGGCATCCCCTCGTCGTCGTCGCACGCCCTCATCGGCGGCATCGTCGGCGCCGGCGCTGCCTCGGCCACGGCTGTCGACTGGGCGACCCTCGTCGAGAAGGTCGCCATCCCGATGGTGCTCTCGCCGCTGCTGGGCTTCGCGGGTGCCTTCGCCCTGATGACGGCCATCATGTGGATATTCCGCAAGGCCAATCCAGGGAAGGTCGCCCGCGGCTTCCGTCACGCGCAGACCGTCTCGGCGGCCGGCATGTCGCTCGGCCACGGTCTGCAGGACGCGCAGAAGACGATGGGCGTCATCGTCCTCGCGCTCGTCGCCGGTGGCTTCGAGGACGGCTCCGACGTCCCGCTCTGGGTCATCATCGCCGCCGCCTCCGCCATCGCCGCCGGCACCTACTCGGGCGGGTGGCGCATCATGCGCACCCTCGGGCGTCGCATCATCGACCTCGACCCGCCCCGCGGCTTCGCGGCCGAGGGCGTGGCCGCCACGGTGCTCTACGTGATGGCCATCGGCCTGCACGCCCCCGTCTCGACCACGCACACGATCACCTCGGCCATCATGGGCTCGGGCGCCACCAAGCGCTTCAGCGCGGTGCGCTGGGGCGTGGCGAAGGGCATCGTCACCGCCTGGATCGTCACCATCCCCGCGGCTGCCGCGGTCGCGGCGGGGTTCTACGGCGTCGCCCAGTTCTTCCTTCCCTGACCCGGCCGGGGCTGCGCCCCGTCGGGGTTTCCCAGGTCGACCTGGGAAACCCAGGGATGCACGGGTTGCTTCCCGTGCAGCCGTGGGACAACCGTGCAGCCCGGGAGATTCCCAGGTCGACCTGGGAATCGGCGAGACGGGGCGGAACGCAGCGACGCCCGCCCCGGAGAGGGACGGGCGTCGAGGACGCGTTGCTCGTTCGGCTCAGCCGAACCGGCCCTGGATGTAGGCCTCGGTGGCCGACTCCTCGGGGTTGGAGAAGATCTTCTCCGTGCGGCCGAACTCGACGAGCTTGCCCGGCTTGCCCACGCCCGCCAGGTTGAAGAACGCGGTGTCGTCGGAGACACGCGCCGCCTGCTGCATGTTGTGGGTGACGATGACGATCGTGTACTTCTCCTTGAGCTCGTGGATCAGGTCCTCGATGACGCTCGTGGAGATCGGGTCGAGGGCCGAGCACGGCTCGTCCATGAGCAGCACCTCGGGCTCCACCGAGATGGCGCGCGCGATGCACAGGCGCTGCTGCTGACCACCCGACAGCCCTGAGCCCGGGCGGGCGAGGCGGTCCTTGACCTCGGCCCACAGACCGGCGCTGCGCAGCGAGCGCTCGACGATGTCGTCGGACTCGGACTTCTTCATCCGCTTGCTGTTGAGCTTCTGGCCCGCCAGCACGTTGTCGTAGATCGACATCGTCGGGAACGGGTTGGGGCGCTGGAAGACCATGCCCACCATGCGGCGCACGTTCACCGGGTCCATCTCGTCGGCGTAGAGGTCCTCGCCGTCGATGAGCACCTTGCCCTGCACGTAGGCGCCGGGGATGACCTCGTGCATGCGGTTCAGCGACCGCAGGAAGGTCGACTTGCCGCAGCCCGAGGGGCCGATGAAGGCGGTCACCGCGCGGGCGGGGATCGCGATGTTGACGCCCTCCACGGCGAGGAAGTCGCCGTAGTAGATGTTCAGGTCGGAGACGTCGATGCTCTTGGCCATCGGGGTTTACCTTTCGCCCTTGGGTGAGAAGAAGTACGACACGAGACGTGCGACGAGGTTGAGCAGCATCACGAGGGCGAGCAGCACGAGCGCCGCTCCCCATGCGCGGTCGATGCTGAACTCCGGCGGGACGCCCGGGTAGCGGATCGAGGAGTAGGCGAACACCGGCAGCGTGGCCATGCGTCCGTCGAAGAGGTTGAAGTTGGTGGAGTCCGTGGCGCCGGCGATGATCAGCAACGGGGCCGTCTCGCCGATCACACGGGCGATCGAGAGCGTGATGCCGGTGACGATGCCGGCCAGGGCCGTGGGCACCACGACCTTCGCGATGGTGCGCCACTTCGGCACACCCAGGGCGAACGCGGCCTCGCGCAGCTCGTTCGGCACGAGCTTGAGCATCTCCTCGCTCGAGCGCACCACCACGGGGATCATCAGCACCGAGAGGGCCACCGAGCCGCCGATGCCCATGCGCACGCCCTCACCGAAGAAGATGACGAACAGGGCGTAGGCGAACAGGCCGGCCACGATCGACGGGATGCCGGTCATGACGTCCACGAGGAAGCGGATCCAGCTGGAGATCTTCTTGCCGGCGCCGTACTCCACCACGTAGATCGCGGTGAACAGGCCGATCGGCACGCTGATGAGCGTCGCTGCGCCGGTGATGAGCAGCGTGCCCATGATGGCGTGGTAGATGCCGCCGCCCTCGCCCACGACGTTGCGCATCGAGGCGTTGAGGAACTCGCCGGAGAGCACCGGAACACCGCGCGAGAGCACGGTCCAGATGATGCTGGCGAGCGGGATGAGGGCCAGGCCGAAGGCGGAGTAGACCAGCAGCGTGACGAGCCGGTCGACGGCCTTGCGACTGCCCTCCACGAGGCGCGACCAGATCGGCAGCGCGAAGGTGAGGAACCAGCCGAGCAGCACGCCCCGGACCGGCCCGATGCCGGAGAGGGAGGCCAGGACCGCGACCGTGGCAGCGGCTCCGACCACGACGCGCGGCGCCCAGAGCGGCAGCGTCGCGCCGCGCAGGGAGTCGAGGAGCTCCTCGGTCTCGCGGGAGCGCTGGGGACGGGGTTCGGTGGTGGTCATCAGTTGGCTCCCGAGAAGTCCTTGCGCCGGTCCACGATCGCGCGGGCGGCGAAGTTGACGGCGAAGGTGATGACGAACAGGACGAGGCCGGAGGCGATGAGCGCGTTGACGGTCAGGCCGCTGGCCTCGGGGAAGCTGAGGGCGATGTTGGCCGCGATCGTGCTCGGGTTGGTCGAGCTGATCAGGTTGGCCGTGACGACCGACGCGGGCGAGAGCACCATGGCCACGGCCATCGTCTCGCCGAGCGCGCGGCCAAGGCCGAGCATCGCGCCGGAGACGATGCCGGAGCGCGCGTACGGGAAGACGGCCATGCGGACCATCTCCCAGCGGGTGGCGCCGAGTGCGAGCGCGGCCTCCTGGTGCAGGCGCGGGGTCTGCAGAAAGATCTCCCGGCAGATGGCGGTCATGATCGGCAGGATCATGATCGACAGCACGATGCCGGCGGTGAGGATGGTGCTCCCCGTCGGCGACGGCGGTCCGGCGAACAGGGGGATGAAGCCCAGGTTCTCGTTCAGCCACCGGTAGAAGGGCACGATCGCCGGGGCGAGGAAGATGATGCCCCAGGCGCCGTAGACGACGCTCGGGACCGCGGCCAGCAGGTCGATGACGTACCCGAAGACCGAGCCGAGCCGCTTCGGCGAGTAGTGCGAGATGAACAGCGCCACACCGATGGCGACCGGCACGGCGATCAGCAGGGCCAGCACGGCGGCGAGGAGCGTGCCGTAGACGAGCGGCCACACGTAGGGCACGAAGCTCTGGCCGCTCTTCACCTCGTCGGGCGCGGCCGTGATGCCGGGGATGCCCTCGACGGTGAGGAAGAGCGCGACGCCGGCGAGCGTCAGCAGGATGAGGAGCGCGGCGCCGAAGGAGAGGCCGAAGAACACTCGGTCGCCGGGGCGCGTCGGGGCGCGGCGGGCCTGGGGAGGCTCGGGGGCGAGCTTCGAGGTCACGACGGTCCTTCCGGGTAGGGGGGAGACGAGCCGGTCCGGTCCCCGACCCGGCCCGCGGGGGCCTGAGGTCGGGGACCGGATCCGATCAGCTGGCGGCCTTGATGGCGCCGACGGCCTCGGCGACCTTGCTGGCGAAGTCCGCCGTGAGCGGCGCGGAGCCGGCCTGCTCGGCGGCCGTCTTCTGGCCCTCGTCGCTGGTCACGTACTCGAGCCAGCCCTTGACGAGGTCGGCCTTCGGCGCCTCGTCGTAGGACTCGCAGCCGATCATGTACGACACGAGGACGATCGGGTACACGCCGGCCTCGGTGGTGTCGCGCTCGATGTCGAGGGCGATGTCGGTGGCGTCGCGGCCCTCGACCTCGGTGGCGGTGTCGAGCACCTTGGCCGCGGCCTCGGGGCTGACCTCGACGAACTCGTCGCCGACCTTGACCTTGGCCTGGCCGAGGTCACCGGCCTGCGACTCGTCGGCGTAGCCGATCGTGCCGTTGCCGTTGGTGACGGCCTGGACGACGCCCGACGTGCCCTGAGCGGCCTCGCCACCCTTGATCGGCCAGGTCTCGACCTCGCCGCCGCTCCACGAGCCACCGGAGGCGGCCTCGAGGTAGGCGGTGAAGTTCTTGGTGGTGCCCGAGTCGTCCGAGCGGTGGACGGGGGTGATCGTGGTGTCCGGGAGGTCGGCGTCGGGGTTGTCGGCCGCGATGGCCGAGTCGTTCCACTTGGTGATCTTGCCCTCGAAGATCGCACCGATGTTCTCGGGCGAGAGGTTGAGCTCGTCCACGCCCTCGAGGTTGTAGATGACCGCGATGGGGCTGACGTAGGTGGGGACCTCGACGACCGGACCGCCGCAGCGCTCCTGGGCCTTGGTGAGCTCGTCGTCCTCGAGGTAGGCGTCGGAGCCGGCGAAGTCGACGCCACCGGCGATGAACTGCTCGCGACCGGCGCCGGAGCCGGCGGGGTCGTAGTTCACGGTCACGTCGCTGTTGGCGGACTGGAAGCCGGCCTTCCAGGCGCCGACGGCAGCCTCCTGCGAGCTGGCACCGGCACCGTTGAGGGTGCCGGAGAGCGACGAGTCGCCCGAGCCCGAGCCGGAGTCGCCCTCGTTGGAGGCGCCACAGGCGGAGAGTCCGAGAGCGAGGGTGAGAGCGAGTGCCGCGGGGGCGGCTGCACGCAGCGTGGTGCGGTTCACGGGGGGTGTCCCTTCGATGATCACATGCTTCTGTCGTCGTGGACGCTAGGGAAGCCAGGTGTATCGGGACCCGTAGGACGGTGAACGGCTGGTGAACGATGGGCGAAGGAAGCGGACTCGTCGCTGGTCAGCGGGGTGACGCAGGTCTCCCCAGCGGCTCGGAGGCGAGCACCTTCCCGCGGCGGTGGTGCAGCACGACCCCCTCGCCGGGGGCGAGGTCGGGGGCCTCGACCCCCAGCGCCTCGAACACCCACGGCAGCGTCGGGCGGTGCCCACAGATCACGGCGGGGGGCTTGGCGTCGAGGACGGCGTCGACGCAGCGGCGCACGTCGGAGCGGCGGGTGTCCTCAGTGAGTCGGTCGTCGATCTTCAGGAACGCGCCGATGGACCGGGCGAAGGGCTCCACGGTGGCCGCACAGCGCTCGGCCGGGCTGGTGACGACGCGCCGCACCCCGTACGCCTGCAGGATCGGCACGAGGGCCTCGGCGCGGCGCTCGCCGACGAGGGTCAGTGGGCGGAGCGCGTCCTCCCCGGACCAGCTCTCGCGCGCCCTCGCCTTGCCGTGGCGGACCACGACGAGCGTGCGGGTGCGGTGGGCCTTGTCGTCGCGCAGGTCCAGGAAGGCCTCGAGCAGGTCGTGGTCGTGGTCGTAGCTGAGGAGCTTGCGGGCGTGCCCCGGCCGCACCCACCGCACCTCGTCGACCTCGCGGTTCGGCACGAAGGGCGTCTCGGTGCGGCCGACCACACGGGCCGCCCAGTAGCTGACCCGCTTGGGGCCGCCGGCCACGCGGTACTGCGTGTCGGGCAGCGGGTGGCCGAGCCGGATCCGCTGCCCGGTCTCCTCGGCGACCTCGCGGACCGCGGTCGTCACCAGGTCTTCCCCGGGGTCGGGCTTGCCCTTCGGGAACGTCCAGTCGTCGTAGCGCGGACGGTGCACGAGGAGGAGCTCGACGGGGCGTCGACTCGTGTCGTCGGGACGAGGGGTGGCGCGCCTCCAGGTGACGGCGCCGGCGGCGGTCAGCGGACGTTCACGTGACATGCCTCGTATTGTTCACGTCCAAGGTGTCCAGACGGTGACGAACCGACCTGGCGAGACGACGAGGAGGTGGTCCGGTGGTGCGCAGGAGCCCGTCGGCCGTGGTGCTCGCCGTCGTCCCGCTCGTGGTGCTCGCGCTCGCCGCCGGGGTGGCCTGGGCCGTCACGGGACCGGGGCAGCAGGTCCTCGGGCGGGCCGACGTCCGCGGGCCGCTGGCGTCGGCGCTGGCGGTCGCCCCGGCCGACACGACGGTGCTGGGCTTCACCGACTGGGACCGCATCCGCGACTCGGGGGTGGCCGATCCCGCCACGCGCGACCTGGCCACGCGGTCGGCGCTCTCCGACATCGGCGAGGCCGTGCCCCAGGCGCTCGGCTGGTCGACCGACGACGTCCACTGGGAGGCGTTCGTGCAGGACCTCGGTGCCGGGGTCCTGGTGGTCGCACCCGGTGACGCGTTGTCCTGGAGCGAGGTCGAGGACGGTCTTCGCGAGGCCGGGTTCGACCAGGACGGCGACGGGTGGAGCGCCACGCCGCAGGACCTCACCGAGAACGGTCTCGGTGACCAGTTCACCGCGGTGCGGATCGTGCGCTCGGCCGGCGTGCTGGTGGCCGCCACCGCGCCCGAGGCCGCCGACCAGGTCGTGCGGACGGCCACGGGCCGCGACGCGTCGCTCGCCACGGTGCGCCAGGCGGCCGACACCGCCCAGGCCCTGGCCGGCGCCGACACCGTGCTGCTGCAGGCGGGCTCGCTGGGGTGCGACGCCGCCGCGGTGCCCGACACCGACCGCGCCGCCGCCGACGCCGCGCAGGCGCGCGAGGGCCGTCTGCAGGCCTACTCGTTCGCGGGACGGTCCCTCAACGACCGCGGCGGCTCCGGCGCCAGCGCACAGACCGCGACCTTCGCGATGACGTTCGACGACGTCTCGACCGCCCGGGAGCAGGCGCCGATCCGCGAGCGGCTCGCGACCGGCCCCTTCATCGGGCGCACCGGCCAGGTGGAGGACGAGCTGCGCGACCCCTCCGCCACGGTGGACCAGGCCACGGTGGCGCTGTCGTTCGACCGGTCCGCCGACGGCACCGTGCTCATGCTCGGCACGGGTGCCCTGCTCTTCGCCGCCTGCTGAACGGCCTCAGGAGGTCGCGCGGCTGCGGCGGCGCTTGGCGCGGGCGATCAGCTCGGTCTGCACGTCGCGCTCGGTCGCGTGGCGGGTCCACGTGCCGTCGGCGCCGAGGTGCCAGGAGCTGGTGGCGTCGTCGGCCATCCTGGCGAGCAGGTCACCGAGCGTCTGCACGTGCTCGGCACTGGGCACCCGCACCAGCACCTCGACACGGCGGTCGAGGTTGCGGTGCATGAGGTCGGCCGACCCGATCCAGGCCTCGGGGCTTCCGCCACCGGCGAACCAGTAGACCCGGCTGTGCTCCAGGTAGCGCCCGAGCACGCTGCGCACCTCGATGTTGTCGCTCAGCCCCGGTACGCCCGGTCGGAGCGTGCAGATGCCGCGCACGACGAGTCGCACGGGGACGCCGGCGCTCGACGCCTGGTACAGACCGTCGATGACGCCCTCGTCGACGAGGGAGTTCACCTTGAACGAGATCCCGGCAGGCCGTCCGGCCCGGTGGTGCTCGATCTCGCGACCGATGTGCTCCAGCAGGCCCTCGCGCAGGCCGGACGGGGCCACCATGAGGCTGCGGTACTCGCTCTGGTGGGCGAACCCCGAGAGGGCGTTGAACAGCTCGAGCAGGTCGTTGGTGATGTCGGGGTCGCTCGTCAGCAGCCCGAAGTCCTCGTAGAGGCGGGCGGTCTTGGGGTTGTAGTTGCCCGTGCCGAGGTGGGCGTAGCGGCGCAGCCCGTCGGGCTCGTCGCGCACCACGAGCGCCAGCTTGCAGTGCGTCTTCAGCCCCACCAGGCCGTAGACGACGTGGCAGCCGGCGCGCTCCAGCTTGCGGGCCCAGCGGATGTTGGCCTGCTCGTCGAAGCGGGCCTTGATCTCCACGAGCACGAGCACCTGCTTGCCCGCACGGGCCGCGTCGACGAGGGAGTCGATGATGGGGGAGTCGCCCGACGTGCGGTAGAGGGTCTGCTTGATGGCGAGCACGTGCGGGTCGGCGGCGGCCTGCTCGATGAAGCGCTGCACGCTCGTGGCGAAGGAGTCGTACGGGTGGTGCACGAGCACGTCGCGGCGACGCAGCGTGCCGAAGAGGTCGGCGGGGCTCGCGGTCTCGACCTCCGCCAGGTGCTCGTGGGTGCCCGGGACGAACGGGTCGAACTTCAGCTCGGGACGGTCGAGGTCGGCGATCTCGCCCAGGCTGCGCAGGTCGAGCGGACCCTGGAGACGGAACACCTCGTCCTGCCTGATGCCCAGCTCGGAGACGAGCAGGTCGAGCACCTCGGCGTCGATCGTCTCCTCGACCTCCAGCCGCACGGGCGGGCCGAAGCGGCGCCGCAGCAGCTCCTTCTCGAGCGCCTTGAGCAGGTTCTCGGCGTCGTCCTCCTCGACCTCGAGGTCCTCGTTGCGGGTCACGCGGAACGCGTGGTGGGCCACGATCTCCATGCCGGGGAACAGCAGGTCCAGGTGGGCGGCGATGACGTCCTCGAGGGGGACGTGGCGACCGTCGCTCGTCGGCATCCAGCGGTCGATGATCGGCGGGACCTTGACGCGCGCGAAGTGCTGCTTGCCGGTCTCGGGGTTGCGCAGCACCAGGGCGAGGTTCAGCGAGAGGCCGGAGATGTAGGGGAAGGGGTGGGCCGGGTCGACCGCCAGCGGCGTGAGCACCGGGAAGACCCGGTCGCGGTAGGTGGCGCTGACGTCGGCGCGCTCGCTCGGCGTCAGGTCGTCCCAGCGGACGAGGGCGATGCCCGCCTCGGCGAGCGCCGGCACGACGTCGGACGCGAAGGCGCGTGCCTGCTCGATCATCAGGCCGTGGCTGGCCTCGAGGCTGCTGGCGAGCACGTCCTTGGGGTGGAAGCCGCTGGCCGAGGGCACGGCCACGCCGGCGGCGATGCGGCGCTTGAGGCCGGCGATGCGCACCATGAAGAACTCGTCGAGGTTGCTGGCGAAGATCGACAGGAAGCGCACGCGCTCGAGCAGGGGCAGCGAGGCGTCGTCGGCGAGCTCGAGCACCCGGGCGTTGAACGCGATCCACGACAGCTCTCGGTCGAGGAAGCGGTCCGCGGGCAGCTCGCCGTCGGCGGGGTCGAACGGCGGGTCGACGTCGAACTCGTCGGGTGATGCGGGTGTCTCGACCGCGGGGAGGTCCAGATCGGTGGTGTCCACACGTCGAGTGTCGCAAGCCCAGGTGAACAGTGCTTGAACGACGACGTGTGCCGGGCTCGACGGACGCCGACGTCGCGGCGGACACGGGGGTCATGGACCGACGTGGGGCGCTATGGTGCGCGCATGGTGTCGACGACGAAGCTGCTGGCGCTGGTGCAGGCCAAGGGCGCCCAAGGCCTCTTCTCCCTCCCCACGCCGGTGATCAGGCGGCTCGCCGGTCGGCCCCGCACCGTCGAGGGCCGCACGCTCGATCCGGAGATGCAGCTCCTCCTGCGGATCATGGGCCTGCAGGGCCCCGCCGTGGAGACCCTGTCGATCACCCGCGGCCGTCGCATGTACACCGAGGCCTTCCAGATGCTCGGCGGCGCCCAGCCGATCGGTGCGGTCACCGACCGCACCATCGACGGCCCCGGCGGACCGCTGGCCCTGCGCTTCTACACGCCCCGAGGACTCAGCGGCCGGTCGCCGGCGCTCGTGTACCTGCACGGCGGCGGCTGGGTCTACGGCGACCTCGACGCCTACGACGCCGTCTGCCGGTTCCTGGCCGAGGAGGCGCAGGTGCGGGTCGTCTCCGTCGACTACCGCCTGGCGCCGGAGGCGCAGTTCCCGGCCGGCTTCGAGGACGCGTGGGCTGCCTGGCGCTGGGTCACCGAGCACGCCACCGGCCTCGGCATCGAGCCGTCCGCCATCGCCGTGGGCGGCGACAGTGCCGGCGGCAACCTCTCGGCCCTCGTGGCGCAGCACGCCGCCCGCACCGACGACGTGGTCGCCCCGGCCTTCCAGCTGCTGATCTACCCGGCCACCGACTTCGTGGAGGAGCTCCCCAGCCGGACGCTCCTCGGCGAGGGGTACCTGCTCACGAAGGCCTTCATGGACCTGTGCTCCGACAGCTACCTGGCCGGTGACGAGGACCGGGCCGACGCGCGACTGTCCCCGCTGCGCCAGGACGCCACCGGAGCGGCACCCGCCTACGTCGTGACGGCGGGCTTCGACCCGCTGCGCGACGAGGGCACCGCGTACGTGGAGCACCTGCGGGCCGCCGGCGTCACGGTGGAGCACGTGGAGGAGCGCGGGCTCATCCACGGCTTCGCGAACATGGTGGGCATCGGTCGTTCCGCGCCGCGGGCCATGCGCCGGGCCGCCGCCGCGCTGCAGCGCGGTCTCAGCTGACGTCGGCGCCGCTCACGCGCGGGCGTAGAGCGTGTCGCGTGCGTGCTCGACGAAGCCGAGCCGACGGTAGACGGTGAGGGCGGCGTCGTTGTCGCCCTCGACGTAGAGGTCGACGGTCCGCAGGCCCCGTTCGTGCAGGTGGCGCAGACCGCGCGCGGTGAGGGCGGTGCCGAGCCCGCGGCCGTGCGCGGCCGGGTCGACCCCCACGACGTAGACCTCGCCGGTGTCCCCCTCGACCTTGGTCCAGTGGAAGCCGACGACCTCGCCCCGCTCGTCCTCCGCGACGAACAGGCCTGCGGGGTCGAACCACGGCTCGGCAGCGCGCCGCTCGAAGTCGGCGCGGTCCATGGCGCCCTGCTCGGGGTGGTGGGCGAACGCGCGCCCGTTCACCGCGACGACCGCGTCGGTGTCGTCGGGACGGAAGCCGCGCAGCGTGACGCCCTCGATCGCCCGCTCCTGGGGGGCCTGCTCGCCGAGCACGAGACGCAGGACCAGCAGGGTGCGCTCGGGCGTGAACCCGGCCGAGGCGGCCAGCGCCTGTGCGGCGGGCAGGTCGCCGTGCGCCCAGAGCCGACGTTCCCCGCGGTCGACCAGCTGGTCCAGGAGCGCCCGGCCGATGCCCTGGCGGCGGTGGTCGGGATGCACCACCAGCTCGGCGGGTGCGTCGGAGAAGGCGACCGCGGCCGCCACCTCGTCGCGCTCCAGCAGCACGCGGGGCTCGTCGCCCTCCCGCAGCGCGATGCGGGTCGCCTCGTTGAGGGGCTCCACGCCGTCGACGTCGGTGGCGGCACGGGCGAGGTCGGACAGGCTCATGCCTCCATGATGACGCGGGGTGCGAGACCCCGCGGCGCACCGGGTCCGTGGTCGGCGCGCCGCGGGGGTCAGCCGCGGTGCAGGTCGGCGAGCCGACGCAGCTGGTGGCCGACCTCGGCCGCCACCGCGCTCGCGAGCGCCTCCGGCGTGTCGTCCGCCGGCTCCGGCACCACGTGGTGCACGGTGCCGAGCTCGTGCAGGTCGAGCGCCGAGACGCGCTGCTGCTCGGCCATCTCGGGCGCGTGGTCGACGTCGCCGTGCACGATCGCGCTCGCACCCTCGGGCGGCAGGGGCGACAGCCACGCGTTCTCGGTGGCCACCACGACGTCGGCCGGCAGGAGCGCGAGCGCGCCGCCACCGCAGCCCTGGCCCAGCAGCACCGACACCGACGGGACGGTGAGGGTCGACATCGAGGCGATGCAGCGGGCGATCTCGCCGGCGATCGATCCTTCCTCGGCCTCGGGGGAGAGCTCGGCGCCCGGCGTGTCGATGACGGAGACGAGCGGCAGGCCCAGCTCCTGGGCCAGACGCATCCCGCGCCGTGCCTCGCGCAGCGCTGCCGGCCCCATGGGGTTGGCGGGCGTCTGGGTGGTGCGGTCCTGGCCGACCACGACGCACGGGACGCCGTCCAGGCGCGCCAGGGACACGAGCATCGCGCTGTCACGCTCGCCCTCGTCGGTTCCCTGCAGCCGCACGGTGGCGTCGCTGCCGTGCCGGAGCAGGTGGCGCACCCCGGCGCGTCCCTCGCCGCGGGTGAGCTCGATGGACTCCCACGTGCTCAGGCGACGTTCGGCGTCGGGCTCGCGACCCGGGCGGCGGTCCCGCGTGGACTCCGTTGCGGCGTCCACCAGGATGCCGAGGGCGCGGTCGACGACCATCGGCAGCTCGTCGTGCAGCACGACCTCGTCGATGATGCCCCGCTCGGCCAGGTTCTCGCTGACCTGGACGCCGGCCGGGAACGGCCGACCCTCCAGCAGCTCGTAGACCTTGGGCCCGAGGAAGCCGACGAGGGCGCCGGGCTCGGCCACCGTGACGTGCCCGAGCGAGCCCCACGAGGCGAACACGCCGCCGGTGGTGGGGTGCCGCAGGTGCACGAGGTAGGGCAGACCGGCCGCGCGGTGGTCCATGATCGCTCGGGAGATGTCGACCATGTGCACGAACGCGGGCGTGCCCTCCTGCATGCGGGTGCCGCCCGAGGCCGTGGAGGCGAGCAGGGGCAGGCCCTCGGCCGTGGCCCGGCGGACGGCGCTCGTGATGCGCTGGGCGGCGGCTCGACCGATGGATCCGGCGAGGAAGCCGAACTCGTTGAGCACGAAGGCCACGGGCCGGCCCTTCACGAGGCCCCGCCCGGTGATCACGGACTCGTCGGTGCCGGCCCGTGCCGCGGCCTTCTCGACCGCGGCGCGGTACTCGGGGGAGTAGCCCGAGACGTCGATCGGCTCGTCCCAGGACTCGTGGGACCCGGGGTCGAGCACGAGCTCCACCAGGTCGTGGGCGCCGATCCGCCCACCGCTCTGACGCTCGGTCATCGTTCTCCTTCGTCGATCCAGCGACGGACGGAGCCGCCGTGCTGGTCCAGCGTGGGGGGTGCCTGGTGGTCGGTGCGGGTCGTCTCGACCCCGCCGCCGTCGAAGAACCGCAACGGCGGACCCGGCAGCGTCACGCTACCCAGGGTCGCGTGCTCGACGTCGACGAGGAGCCCTTGGCTGTGGGTCTGGTCCCAGGCGTAGACCTCGTCGAGGGTGCGCACCTTGCCGGCGGGGATGCCGACCTCGGCGAGCCGCGCGAGCAGGTCCTCGGCCTTCCAGTCGGCGAAGACCTGCTCGACCAGCTCGACGACCTCCTCGCGACGGGCGACCCGCTCGGGGTTCGTCGCGAAGCCCTCGAGGTCGGGGTCGACGTCGAAGCCGGCGCAGAAGTCGTGCCAGAGGCCCTCGCTCCCGACGGCGATCTGCACGGCTCCGTCGGCGCAGCGGAACAGGCCGTACGGTGAGATGGACGCGTGGTGGTTGCCCTGCGCCCGGCCGACGGTGCCCGCGACGGTCCAGCGGGTCCCCTGGAAGCCATGGACGCCGACCGTGGCGGCGAGCAGCGACGTGCGCACCACCTGGCCGCGACCGGTCCGCTCCCGCTCGTGCAGCGCGGTCATGACGCCGTAGGCGCCGTACATGCCGGCCAGGATGTCCGAGATCGGGGTGCCGACCTTCTGGGGGTCGTCCGGCGAGGAGCCCGTGATGGACATCAGCCCGGCCTCGCCCTGGGCGATCTGGTCGTAGCCGGAGCGGCCCCCCTCGGGCCCGTCGTGCCCGAAGCCCGTGATCGAGAGCACCACGAGGCGGGGGTTGCGCTCGCAGAGGCCGTCGAGGCCGAGCCCGAGACGCTCGAGCACGCCCGTGCGGAAGTTCTCGACCAGCACGTCGGCGCGGTCGACCAGCGCGAGGAAGACGTCGCGGTCGGCCTCGTCCTTGAGGTTGAGCGCCACCGACTCCTTGTTGCGGTTGGCCGACAGGAAGTAGGTCGACTCGCGCTGCACGTCGGGGTCGGCCTCGTCGGCCGTGCCGACGTGCCCGTCGGCGTGGGGCCAGCGGAAGGGGGGACCCCATCCGCGGGTGTCGTCGCCGTGGCCGGGGGCCTCGATCTTGACCACGCGGGCGCCGAGGTCGCCCAGCATCATCGTGGCGTGCGGCCCGGCGAGAGCGCGGGAGAGGTCGACGACCAGCAGGTCCGAGAGCGGTCCGGAGCTCGTCATGTCAGGCCCCCCATCCCGGCAGCACGAGCGCGGCCCAGACGAGCAGCGGACCCACCAGCACCACGATCACGCTGTAGGTCAGGATCTGCTTGTAGTAGACCTGCTCGGTCACGGTGTCCGGCCGGTTCGCGAGCATGAGCGCGCCGTTCGTGGAGAACGGGCTCACGTCGACGATGGTCGAGCTGATGGCCAGGGCCGCGATGAACATGGCCGGGTGGATGCCGCCGTCGACGATGAGCGGGATGGCGATCGGCACGATCACGGGCAGCAGCGCGGTGGAGGACGCGAACGCCGAGACCACGCCGCCGACGTAGCAGAGGATCAGGGCGCCGATGGCCACGGCGCCGAGGCCGGCGGCCCAGCCACCGACGTACTCCGGCGAGCCGGCCTGCGTGAGGATCGCGGCGTACGTGCTGACACCGGCCACGAGCAGGACGGTCGGCCAGGCGATCTGGCTGACGGCGCCCTTGTGCTCCTGTGCCGACAGCATGGCGAGGATGACGGCGGCGGTGATGGCCACGAAGCCGATGTTCTTGTCGAAGGCGAGGGCCACGACGGCCACGCCCACGAAGGCGACGAGCGTGAGCACCTGGTCGGTGCGGACGCCCGTCGCGGCGGTGCCGGTGGGGGCGTCGACGCCGTAGCCGCGGGCGGTCACCTTCGCGCCACCGGTGTGCAGGTCGGCGGTCAGGGTGTCGTCGTCGCCGGGCTCGATGCGCTGCGACATGAGGCGGCGACCGCCGAGGGCGAAGAACAGGATGGCGGCCATGACCAGGTTGACCACGAGGCTGGCGAGGAACACCGTCATCTCGCTGACGGGCAGGCCGTTCTCGCGCATGACCGAGTTGGTGATGGTGCCGTAGATGCTGATGGGGGAGAAGCCGCCGCCCTGGGCGCCGTGCACGACGAACATGCCCATCATGAGCGGGCTGATCTTGTACTTGCCGGCGAAGCCGAGCGCGATGGGGCCGATGATGGCGCAGGCCGCGGGGCTCGCTGCGCCGATGGACGTCAGGAGCGCGGTGACCGCGAACATGACCCACGGGATCAGCGCGACGCGCCCGCCGACCGCCTTCACGGCGGTGGTGACGATGAGGTCGACGGTGCCGTTGTTCTTCGCGATCGCGAAGAGGTAGGTGACGCCGATCAGGGTGAGGATCAGGTCGCCGCTCACTCCGGCGAGGATCTCCTTCTCGTCGAGGTCGAGCGCGTACATGCCGACGAGCCACGCGGCCACGTAGGCCAGGGCTCCCATGTTGATCGGCAGCAGCGTGCCGATGACGAACAGCGCGACGAGCGCGATGATCGCGATGAGTTCCGGTCCCATGGCGGGAGCCTCCTGTGCAGTCGTGACGAGGGCCGTGTGACGGGAGTCACCCCCGATGGATCAGTGGCCTAGCCAATAGTCATCTGAGCCGATTGTCAATACCCTGGCTCCATGGCTTCCCCGAACGACGGCCTCCGACCGGTCGCGCGCCCCCGCCTCTACGAGCAGGTGGCCGAGCAGATCGCCACGTGGGTCGCCGACAACGGGCTCGGCGCCGGCGACCGTCTCCCGCCCGAGCGCGACCTCGCCACGCGCCTCGGCGTCAGCCGCGCCACGGTCAGCCAGGCGCTCGTCGCGCTCGAGGTCGTCGGCGCCGTCACGGTGCGCCACGGCGACGGCGCGATCCTCACGGGGGGCTCCGGGGTCCGGCGCATCACCGAGGCGATCCGCGAGCACGCCCAGCGGCTGCCCGACGTCATCGACGCCCGCGACGCGCTCGAGACCAAGATCGCCGCGCTCGCCGCGCAGCGCCGCAGCGACGCCGACGCCGACGCCATCGACGCCGCGCTCGACGGCATGGAGGCCGACATCGACGCCGGCGGTCGCGGCGTCGCCGGCGACGAGCAGTTCCACGCCGCCGTCACCGCCGCCGCGCACTCGACGTTGCTGGCCCGCATGATGGCCGAGATCAGCGAGCTCGTGCTCGAGACCCGCATCGAGTCCCTCGGCCAGCCCGGCCGGCCCCGCGACTCGCTCGCCGCCCACCGACGGATCGCGGCCGCCATCCGCGCCGGCGACGCCGACGAGGCGGCGCGAGCCATGCACGACCACGTCGAGCAGGTCAGCGACGTCGCGATCCTGCGCGAACCACCCGCGTGAGCGCGGGGGAGGTCGCCGCGATCGTCGCGGCGGGCTTCGGTGCGGGCATCGCCACCGCGTCGATCGGCGTGGCGTCCCTGGTGAGCTTCCCGGTCCTCGTGGCGCTCGGCGTCCCGCCCGTCACGGCCAACGCCTCCAACACCGTGGGACTGGTGCCGGCCGGGCTCAGCGGGTCCTTCGGCTACCGCCGCGAGCTCTCCCTGCACCCTCGCGTGACCGCGACCGTGCTCGGGCTCAGCGGCCTGTTCGCCGTGGTCGGCGCGCTCCTGCTCCTGCGGCTCCCCTCCTCGGTGTTCGAGTCGGCCGTGCCCTGGCTCATCCTCTTCGCCTGCTCGCTGGTGGCCACGCAGCCGCTCATCTCGCGACGGGTCCGGTCCCGGCGGGGCCCCGACCACGTGACCGGCCCGCCGCGGGTGGGCGCCGGCGTGGGGCTCGGCACCGCGGCGTGCGGGGTCTACGGCGGCTACTTCGGCGCCGGGCAGGGCGTCATGATGATCGCCGTGCTGGCCTTCGGGCTGGAGCTGCCGATGGCCGTGATCAGCGCACTGCGCACGGGCGCGATCCTCGCGTCCAACCTCGTCGCGACCGCGATCTTCGTCTTCGTCGCACCCCTGGACTGGACCGTCGTGCTCCTGCTCGGGGCCGGGTCCGTCGGCGGCGGCTACGTCGGGTCGATCATCGGTCGACGCCTGCCCGACCTGGTCCTGCGTGCGCTCGTCGTGGCATCCGGCGTCACCGTGGCCGCCCTGATGCTGCGGGGCTGACCTGCGGCGCGTCGTGGTCCGTCAGGCGCGGGCGCCTGGACCCGGGACCCTCGAGGCGGCCTGTGAGGGACGCTCCTCGGTGTCGGGGGTGGTGGCGACGAAGCGGTAGCCGACGTTGCGCACGGTGCCGATGAGCGTCTCGTGCTCGGTGCCCAGCTTGGCGCGGAGTCGACGCACGTGGACGTCGACCGTGCGCGTGCCGCCGAAGTAGTCGTAGCCCCACACCTCCTGCAGCAGCTGCTGGCGGGTGAACACCCGGCCGGGGTGCTGGGCGAGGAACTTGAGCAGCTCGAACTCCTTGAAGGTGAGGTCGAGCGTGCGGTTCTCGAGCTTGGCGGTGTAGGTGGCCTCGTCGACGACCAGGCCGCTGGAGGCGATGAGGTGGGAGTCGTCGTCGCCGTCCTGGCCGGCGGCCACGCGTCCCATGGCGAGGCGGAGGCGTGCCTCCAGCTCGGCAGGTCCTGCCGTGGTGAGGATGACGTCGTCCATGCCCCAGTCCGAGGCGGCGACCGCGAGGCCGCCCTCGGTGAGGATCAGCACGAGCGGGCACTCGATGCCGGTCGTGCGGATGACTCGGGTGAGGCTGCGCACCTGGGCGAGGTCGTGGCGACCGTCGACGAGGACCGCGTCGGACGGTGGCGCGTCGATCAGCGCGCTCGCCTCGGCGGGGAGGATCTTGACGTGGTGGGGCAGCAGCGCGAGCGCGGGCAGCACCTCCACCGAGGACTGGGTGCTCTTGGTCAGGAGCAAGAGGTGCGACACGAGGTCCCTCCGTCGTTCCGCCGCGGGCGCGGTGCCCGCCGCTCGCAGGTGGTACCGGTCCGGAGCGTCACCCCGAGGGGACCGCCTGCGTCAGTGCTTCTGTGCTGTTGCTGTTGCTGGTGCTGCGTGCGTGCTGGTGGTGCTGGTTATGACAAGAGGCCAGGTGATGTCACCGTGGCCTCGTCGCATGGTCGAGAATAGTGCATGTGTCGGACGAATCACCAGAAGGTGTCGCGGAAGAGAACGACGTCACACTCGCCGCTGCGAGCGGTCGTGACGGCGTCACGGTGCGCTACTGGGCTGCCGCGCGTGCCGCCGCGGGCGTCGAGACGGAGACCGTCGTCGGCGCCACGCTGGCCGAGGTCGAGGCCGCCGTGGTGCGACGACGACCGGGGGACCGGCGCTTCTCCGACGTCCTGGGCATCTGCTCCGTGCTCGTCGGCGAGGTACCGGTCGGGGGTCGCGACCACGCCGACGTCGCGCTCGAGCCGGGGTCGCTGGTCGAGTTCCTGCCCCCCTTCGCCGGTGGCTGAACCGGCCGCGGGGCACCGGCCGGTTTGGCATCATGCTGTGGTGCCCCGCCTCGTGTCGTCGCTGCTGTCGACCGCGCTCGCGGGGCTGCTCGCTCTCGCCGTGACCACGGGCGAGCTGTGGCTGGTCGCCGCCGGCGTCCTGCTCGTCCAGGTCCTGGTGGCCGCGGCCCCACCCTCGGCGGGCCTGGAGCAGGTCCGTTCGGGCTCGTTCGTGCCGGTCGCGGCCGGCAGCCTGGTGGCCACCGGTCTGGCCCTCGACCCGAGCCTGCTCGCCGGGACCTCCGGCACGCGGGCGGCCCGCGACGCGCTCCTGTCGTCCGGCGTCCTCGCGGGCGTCCTCGCCGGGGTGGCGGTCGTGGTGGCCCTCGCCTGGTTCACCCAGATGCTGCGCCGCGACGGCCGGGAGCACCTCGTCCGCTCCGCCGCCGCGACGGTGACGCTCGGCGTCCTGGCCACGCTGGCTGCCGGCTGGGTGGCCGCAGCGCGGGCGTCCCTGTCGACCGACGTGGTCCTCATGGCCGGCGTCGGGCTGTCGGTCGCCGTGCTCGTCTGGGCCGCGCCGGGCGACCGCGTGGTGCTCGCGTCGGTGGCCGTCCTGGCCGGGGCCGGTGCGGGAGCGGCCGTCCCCCTCGTCGTCGACGGGTCCGGCACGTGGGTCCTCGGCACGGCCGTCGGCGCGGGTGCGGCGCTGTGCGCCCTGCTGGGCCAGGTGGTCGGCCGTGCCTGGACCGCCGGTGGGACGACCTCGGGGCCGGAGCTGTGGGTGTTCCCGGCGGCGCTCTCGGTGGCCCTGGCGGCTCCGGTGGCGCACCTGGGCGCCCAGCTCGCGGTCCTCGTGGTCTGATCCGGACGTGGTCCGTCCACGTAGCCTGGGCGGGTGACCGGTGCCCTCGTCCTCGTCGCCGCCCTGGTGGCCACGGCCCTGCTCGCCCTCGTGATGCAGCGGCGCAACGGCCGGTTCACGAGCCGTCCCGCGGCCGCCACGGAGGGCACCGCCGACCCGGTCGAGCCCGGTGGGTCGGGCGAGCTCGCGGACGTCCCGCGCGTCACGGCCGACGAGATCGGTGCGGCGCTGGGCGACCGGCTCACGCTCGTCCAGTTCTCCAGCGCCTTCTGCAGCCCGTGCCGTGCCACCCGGGCCCTGCTCACCGACGTCGTCTCGACCCGGGCCGACGTCGCGCACGTGGAGGTCGACGCGGAGTCCCACCTCGACCTGGTCCGACGGCTGAACATCCTGCGCACGCCCACCGTGCTCGTCGTCGATGCCGACGGCGTGGTGCTGAGCCGCGCGTCCGGTCTCCCGCGTCGGGACCAGGTGGTGGCGGTCCTCGACGCCTGAGGCGCCTCGCGCCGGCGGGACCCACGTCCCTCGGCAGGCTTGTCCATTCTGTGAGACGACTGTCCGTCATGCGAGACAGAAAGCAGGGTTGCAGCCGCTCGCGGCCTACGCTGGTCCCATGACCGGCTCGACGAACCTGACGCGGCGCCTCGCGGTGGACCACTGCCGCACGCGCTCCGCGCTCTGTCGTCCTCGCTGATCGACCGCGAGCACACACCCGCGGTCACGAGCCGACCTGTCCCGGCCGACGTCGACCTCTGCGGTCGCGCGCGCCAACCTCCTCCAGGAGTTCCTGATGTCACGTCCCACGCACGTGGACCCGCGCGGCCAACGCTTCGCCGCGGCGATCACGTCGGTCGTGCTGGCGCTGGCCCTGGTCCTGCCGACCTCGGCCGCCGTCGTCCTGCTCGCCGCACAGGGCCTCGTGTTCGCGATCGGCGCGAGCGGTCACCTGCACCGTTCGCCGTACGCGGTCGCCTTCGCACGGCTCGTCCGACCGCGCATCGGCCCGCCGGCCGAGCCCGAGGACGCCCGCCCTCCGCGGTTCGCGCAGACGGTCGGCCTCGCGTTCGTGGCCGTCGCCCTCGTGGGCTTCGTCTCCGGAGCGGACGCCGTGGGCTACGCGGCCACGGCTCTCGCCCTCGTGGCCGCGCTCCTCAACGCCGCCGTCGGCTTCTGCCTCGGCTGCGAGCTCTACCTGCTCGCGCGTCGCGCCACCGCGTCGCGCCAGCCCGCCTGACCACCACCCACCCCGACCACACAGCCCCATCCCCACGCCCAGTGGGTCAACACACGGAGGTATCACCATGAGCCGCGACACCGCGCTCGTCACCGCAGACTGGGTCGAGGAGCACCTCGACGACCCCAAGGTCGTCCTCATCGAGGTCGACGAGGACGCCGAGGCCTACGACAAGGGCCACATCCCCGGCGCCATCAAGCTGGACTGGAAGAAGGACCTCCAGGACGGCGTGCGCCACGACTTCATCTCCAAGGAGAAGCTCGAGGAGCTGCTCTCGAGGAAGGGCGTCGCCAACGACGACACCGTCGTCTTCTACGGCGGCAACAACAACTGGTTCGCCGCGTACGCCTACTGGTACCTGACCTACTACGGCCACGAGAACCTCCGTCTGCTCGACGGTGGCCGCAAGAAGTGGGAGCTCGACAGCCGCGAGCTGAGCGCCGACGTCCCGGACCGCCCGGCCACCACGTACACCGCACAGGAGCCGGACGAGTCCGTGCGCGCCTACCGCGACGAGGTCATCGAGGCGATCGGCACGAAGAACCTCATCGACGTCCGCAGCCCCGACGAGTTCGCCGGACGCCTGCTCGCCCCGGCGCACCTGCCGCAGGAGGCCGCGCAGATCGCCGGTCACATCCCCACGGCCGGCAACGTCCCGTGGAGCAAGGCCGCCAACGACGACGGCACCTTCAAGAAGGACGAGGAGCTCAAGGAGCTCTACGCCCAGGCCGGCCTCGACGAGGGCAAGGACACCATCGCGTACTGCCGCATCGGTGAGCGCAGCTCGCACACGTGGTTCGTGCTCAACGAGATCCTCGGCTACCCGAACGTCAAGAACTACGACGGCTCGTGGAGCGAGTACGGCTCGTTGCGGGGCGTCCCCGTGGCGATCGGCGACGAGCGCGGGGAGGCCTGACATGTGCGGAGCGATCAAGGGCGGACCCAGCCTCGAGGGTGTCGACGTCGCGAACCAGGCCGTCATCCAGGGCGTCGTCGTCCGCGGTGACGAGCCGGTCGGCAACGCCTACGTGCGTCTTCTCGACCGCACCGGCGAGTTCACCGCCGAGGTCCCGACCTCGGCGACCGGCCAGTTCCGGTTCTTCGCCGGCCCCGGCGAGTGGACGCTGCGCACGCTCGCGCCGCGCTCGGAGGCCGTCGATCTCGCGGTCGCGGCCGCGGTCGGCGTGGTCGCCGACGTGGTCGTCGACATCGACCGGGTGCCCGTGCACGTCTGAGTCACGCACCACGGCTCGACCCGAGAGACCCCGGACCTGCCGGTCCGGGGTTTTTCGCGTCCTCGGGCGTGACCTTCCGGCACCGAGCGTCGTTCTACCGTCGAGCACGCTCCTCCACGGGGCCGCGTGCGCGTGGGATCCGTCACCGCCTGGGAGTGTCATGAAGAAGATCGTCGCGACTCTGGTCGCCTCCGCGCTGGCCGCGTTCGCCCTCGTGGCAGCGGTCCCTCCCGCCTCGGCGGCCGGCCTCGCCTCGGCCGACGCGCCCTACCCGCCCACCGTCTGCGACCTGCAGCTGTCGAAGACGCGGGTCGCCCCCGGTGAGACGTTCACCGCGACGGTCACGGCGGACCAGCCCACGATCATCACGGTCAGCTACGAGGACCAGTCGTTCAGCGAGGACGACACGACGAAGCTCGTGGCGACCTTCACGGCACCGGCCGCCTCCAGCACCCGGAGCACCCAGGTCGTCGCGACGTGCGGCGACCTCGGCGCCGTGAGCGCCGAGGTGCTCGTCGTGGTCGGTGGTGGCGACGACGGCGACGCCGCGGCCGACGCGGACGCCGACGCCGGCGACGCGGCCGGCATCCTGCCCGGCACCGGTGGCACCGACCTCTGGCTGCTGGTGCTCGGTGCACTGCTCGTGCTCGCCGGCATCGGCGCCGTGGTCCAACGCCGCCGCAGCAGCTGACCCGTCGTGGCGTCGCCACGCTTCCTGCCCGAGCGGTACGACCGGGCAGGGTGGGTCCGGCTGGGTCTGGCCGTGACGGGAGCGGTGCTCACGGTCTGCGTCGTGGTCCTGGCCTGGCAGGGGGTGCGCGCAGCGATCCTGCTGTCGCGGGCGAGCGACCAGTCCCAGCTGCTCCTGGCCCAGGTGGCGCAGGGCGACGCGGACGGTGCGCGGCAGACGTCGGCGGTCCTGACCGACGTCGCGGGCCGCGCGCACGCCTCGACGGATGGTCCGTTGTGGGCGGTGTTCTCCCACGTCCCGATCGTCGGTGACGACGTCGACGCCGTGCGCGTGGTCGCGCGCGAGGTCGACCGGGTCGCCACCCAGGCCGTGCCCACTATCGTCGACGTCACCGCCCAGGTGGGGCTCGACGCGTTCTCGCCGCGCGACGGACGGGTCGACATCGCGAACCTCGAGGCCGTGGCACCGCGCCTGGCCGGCCCGCGCGAGGCCCTCGAGCGCGCTGCACGCGGCGTGGGCGAGATCGAGCCGCAGAAGGTCGCGGGCCGGCTCCAGGCGCCGGTCCGCCGCCTGCAGGGCTCCCTGACCAGCGCCGCGTCGGCCGCACGCGTCGCGGACACCGCGGCCGCGCTGCTGCCGGAGATGCTGGGCGGGAGCGAGCGCCGCCGCTACCTCCTGCTCATCCAGAACAACGCCGAGATCCGCTCGCTCGGCGGCATCCCGGGATCGTTCGCCGTCATCGAGGCCGATCGCGGCAAGGTGCGCATGCGCACGCAGGGCTCGGCCATCGACGTGCCACCGAACGACAGGCCGCGTCTGACGGTGCCGGAGGACCAGCTCGGTGCCGTGCCGGTGACCGCCGCGACGGACCTGCGCAACACGACCGCCGTGCCCGACTTCCCCGAGGCCGCGGCCTTCGCGAGCTCCCTCGTGGGCGAGGAGCTCGACACGCGCTTCGACGGCGTCGTGTCCGTCGACCCGGTGACGCTGGGCTACCTCCTGCAGGGGCTCGGGCCGGTGACGCTCGAGGACGGCACGCGGCTCACGGCCGAGAACGCCGTCGACGAGCTGCTCAACGGCGTCTACCGCCGCTACGCCACCGACCTGCTCGGGCAGGACGCCGTGTTCGAGGACGCCGCCCGCCGCATCTTCGACGCGTTCGTGGACGGGCAGGGCGCCACCCAGCCCGTGCTCGAGGCCCTCGTGCAGGCCAGCGTCGACAACCGGGTCCTCGTGTGGTCGGCCGACGAGTCCGAGCAGCGCCGCATCCGTTCCACGGGCGTCGCGGGTGCGCTCCCGCAGACGCGGGACCGGGCCCACGTGGGCGTGTACGTCGACGACAGCAAGGGCGCGAAGCTGCAGTACTACCTCGACGCGTCGTCCACGCTGCGCTCCGTGCGGTGCGTCGACGACCGGGCGCAGGTGCTCACGCTGCGCACCACGCTCACCTCCACGGTCCCCGACACCGCGCTCCCGATCTCCATCACGGGGCTCGAGCTCCCGGGACTGCGTCCGGGGGACCAGCGGCTCTCCGTGCGGGTCGTGGCACCGGCCGGCGGCGTGTTCGAGCGCGTGCGGCTGGCCGACGTCGAGCGGACACCGTCGGGCGGGCGGATCGGCGACCGTCGGGTGACGGTCGTCCCCGTGACCCTGCGACCCGGGGAGTCGGTCGACCTGGAGGTCCAGGTGCGCACGGGCGAGGGGCAGACGAGCGACGCGGTGCTCACGACCACGCCCGGCATCGAGGCCGGCGCGAACGACGTCCGGGTCCGCTCGGCCTGCGGCTGAGCCGGCGCGTCAGCCGATCTGGTCCTCGTCGGCGAGCTGGTCGTCGGGGTACTTCTCCAGGTACTCGTCCATGCGGTCCTCGCGCAGCGCGGTGAACAGCTCGGCGTTCTTGGCCTCGTCGAGCCTGACGATGCTGCCGACGACCGGGATGGTCTCGGTGGTGGCCACCGGAGCCGTGAGGAACGTGACGTCGTCGGACCCGGTGCCGCGCAGCGAGAGCGCGAGCGCACGCATGTCGCCCGGGTCCCAGCCGGCGTCGACGGTGAGGTTCTTGGTGACCGCGGTGAGGGTGCGGGTCAGCTTGATGGGGTTGCTCATGGTGTCGCGCGCGAGCATCTTCTTCATGAGCGACCGCAGGAAGTTCTGCTGGCGGGCGATGCGGTCGAAGTCGCCGCGGAGCAGGCCGTAGCGCGTGCGCACGTAGGCGAGGGCCTTCTTGCCCTCGAGGGTCTGCTCGCCGGCCTCCCACTGGACCTTCTGCTTGGGGTCGTAGAACGGCCGGGGGATGTAGACGGGCACGCCGCCGACGGCCTTGGAGAGGCTCTTGAAGCCGTCCCAGTCGATGATCGCGAGGTGCCGCATGCGCAGGTCGGTGAGGTTCTCGACGGTCGAGATCGCACCGTTCGGGCCGAACTCCGCGAAGGCGTCGTTGATCTTCTGCGTCGACTGCTTGGTGCCGGTCTCGTCGTAGATGTCGGTGTAGGTGTCACGCGGGATCGAGACGAGGTAGACCTTCTTCCGGTCCGACGTGATGTGCGCGATCATCAACGTGTCGCTGCGGTACTTGCCGGCCGGCCACGACCCGGAGGCGGCGTCCTCGGCCAGCGTCGTGTCCTCGGCGCCCTCGACCTTCTTGCCCTTGTCGGAGCCCAGCAGCAGGATGTTGAGCGCCTTGCCCTTGTCGGGATCGGGGCGGTCGGCTTCCTTCAGCTTGTTCTCGACCCGACCGACGTTGCCCAGCTGGGCGTTGAGGTAGTAGGCGTACGCGGTGCCCGTGCCGAGGACGAGGACGAGGGCGCCGACGACACCCACGACCAGCTTGCGGTGCCGGCGGTGGAAGGGGACGCCGCCGGCGCGACGCTTGCCCTTGACTTCGCGGCGCGCTCGCTTCTCGCGACGCGACATGGCACTCCCGTTCGATGTTCTGGTGGGGTCAGGACGACGGCGCCGGGGCACGTTCGCCGACGCCGATTCGAGAATCCTACGTCCTTCACCTGAAAGGACGGTCAGAATGCGAAGGCGCTACAGCTCGAGCAGGACGGTGAACGGCCCGTCGTTGACCGAGCGGACCTGCATGTCGGCACCGAAGCGGCCGGTGGGGACCGTCGTGCCCAGGGCCCGCAGGGCGGCACAGAACTCGTCGTACAGCGGCTCGGCCACGGCGCCCGGTGCGGCGGCCGTCCACGTGGGACGCCGCCCCTTGCGCGCGTCGCCGTAGAGCGTGAACTGGCTGACGACGAGGACCGCGCCGCCGGTGTCGGCGACCGAGACCTCGTCGTGCAGGATGCGCAGGCCGTGCACCTTCCGCGCGAGCGCGTCGGCCTTCTGCACGGTGTCGTCGTGGGTGACGCCGAGCAGCACGAGGAGATGGTCGGCGTCCGCGTCGGTGCCGCCCACGGAGCCGACGACCTCGCCGTCGACGACGACCGAGGCCTCGCTCACCCGCTGGACGACCGCACGCACGTCGGCAGGTTAGCGCGCGTCGATACGATGGACCCCATGGCCTTCGAGATCCCCGCCGACCTCCACCCCGACGTCGCGCCCCTGGCCTGGTTGCTCGGAACCTGGCACGGCAACGGGCGTGGCGACTACCCGACGATCGAGCCCTACTCCTTCGAGCAGGACGTCGTGCTCGCCCACGACACCCGGCCCTTCCTGCACTACTTCAGCCGGTCGTGGGTCACCGACGAGTCCGGCGAGCGCATCGGCCCCGGCGACCTCGAGACCGGCTTCCTGAGGCCTGCCGGTCTCGTGGAGGGCGGCAAGGGCATCAACGTCGAGCTGGTCCTCGCCCACCCCACCGGGTACGCCGAGGTCTGGTACGGCGTCGCCGAGGGACCCCGCATCACGCTCGCGACCGACATCGTCGCCCGCACCCAGTCGGCGGCGGAGTACACCGCCGGCCAGCGCATGTACGGCCTGGTCGACGGCTCGCTCATGTACGCGATCGACAAGGCCGCCGAGGGCCAGACCATGCAGTCGCACCTGTGGGGGAAGCTCGCCCGTGTCTGAGCCGCAGCCCGACCCCGCCGCCGCGGACGACCTCGCCCCGGCGCGGCGCCGCAGCCCCCTGCTCGACCTCGAGGGTGCCGTCGAGGCCGACCGCCCCGACCACGGCGTCGCGGCCCACTACGGCGAGCTCACCGTCGAGCAACGTCGTCTCGAGAAGGGCGACGGCTTCGTCGACCTCTCGCACCGGGACGTGCTGACGGTCACCGGCCCCGACCGGCTCACCTGGCTGCACTCGCTCACGACCCAGCACCTCGAGCGGCTCGAGCCCGGGCTGGCCACCGAGGGGCTCGTGCTCACCCCTCAGGGCCGCATCGAGCACGCGTTCGAGGGCGTCGACGACGGCACCACCTTCTGGGCGCACACCGAGCCCGGCGCCGGCGCGGCGCTCGTCACGTTCCTGGACCGCATGCGGTTCATGACGCGGGTCGAGGTCGCCGACGTCACCGCCACCCACGCCGTCGTGGGGCTGCACGCCGCCGAGCAGGACGGCGGGGGCGCGCGATGGGCCATCGAGCCGCGCGACACGGTGGCCTCGTGGCCCCAGCGGTACGGCCGCCCGGCAGGCACGTGGGCCTGGGAGGCCCTGCGCATCGCATCCGGGACGCCACGCTTTGGCGTCGACACCGACGACCGCACGATCCCCAACGAGGTCGGGCTGCTCGAGCGGGCCGTCCACCTCGACAAGGGTTGCTACCGGGGCCAGGAGACCGTCGCCCGCGTGCACAACCTGGGCCGGCCGCCGCGTCGGCTGGTCCTGCTGCACCTCGACGGCTCGCCCGACCGGCTGCCCGCACCCGGCAGCGCCGTGGAGCGCTCCGACGAGCCGGGCAAGGCGGTCGGCGTGCTCGGGTCGCGCGCCCTGCACCACGAGCTCGGTCCCATCGGTCTGGCCCTCGTCAAGCGCTCGGTCCCGGTCGACGCCGCGCTGGTCGTCGACGGTGTGGCCGCAGGACAGGAGCCCGTGGTCGACCCCGAGGTGGGGCTGCACGTCCGACCGCGGTCGGGCCCCTGAGGTGGGCGCCCGTCCCGAGCGCAGTCGGTGGAGCATCCTCGCGGTGTGCACGGCCAACGTGTGTCGTTCGCCCCTCATGGAGCTGCTCCTGAAGGAACGACTCGACCCGTCCACCTTCGAGGTCGCCAGCGCCGGGGTGATGGGCTGGCGCGACGCGCCCGTCGACAGCATGGTGCGCCTCGAGCTCGCCCGGCTCGAGATCGACGGCTCCGACTTCCGTTCGCAGCCGCTGGAGGTGCGCCACGTCCGGGGCGCCGACCTCGTGCTGACCGCCACCAAGGAGCACCGGTCCGCCGTGCTGGAGCTCGACCCCGGTGCCCTGCGCAAGACCTTCACGCTGCTCGAGTTCGCGGCGCTCGTCGAGGGGCACGAGGCGACGCAGCTGCCCGAGCTCGTCGCCGACGCGGCCCGCCGCCGCAGCACGGGACCGGCGCGCGCCGACGTGCCGGACCCCTTCCGGCGCTCACCGGCGGTGCACCGCAGCACGGCCGACCTGATCGACGACGCGACGGCGTCGATCGCGCGCACGCTGTCGCTGCTGCAGCCGGCCTGACGCCGGCGACATAGTCAGCGCCGACGTCGGCGCGAGGACTTCCCCTGGGCGTACTCGTACCCGTAGCCGTAGCGGCCGGCGGCCCGGCGGGGCGTCATGGAGAGCACGCTGCCGAACAGCTTCGCGCCGACCGTGTCGAGCCGGTCGACCGCGGCTCGCACCTGGTCGTGCCCGGTGCGTCCGTGGCGCACCACGAGCAGCGCGCCGTCGGCGAGCAGCGACAGGATCGCGGCGTCGGCGACCGGCAGGAGGGGCGGTGCGTCGATCAGCACGACGTCGTAGCGCTGGCGCAGGTCGGCGACGAGGCGCTCCATGGCACCGGTCTGCACGATCTCGGCCGGGTTCGGCGGACGGGCGCCGCTCGCGAGGACGTCGAGCCCGGGGACCTCGGTCTCCTGCAAGGCCTCGTCGAGGTCGACACGGCCCACCAGCACCGTCGTCAGGCCGACGGTGCTCTCCAGGCCGAACGACTCCGCGAGCTGGGGCCGGCGCAGGTCGCCCTCGACCAGCGCGACCCGCAGGCCCGACTGCGCGAGGGCGATGGCGAGGTTGCAGGCGGTGGTCGTCTTGCCCTCGGCCTCGACGGCACTGGTGACGGCCACGACGGTGCGGTCGTGGTCGACGTCGACGAACTGCAGGTTGGTGCGCAGGATGCGCACCGCCTCGGCGCGAGGGTGCTGAGGGGACAGCGAGGTGAGCAGGGGGGAGTCGTGCGCGGCCCGGTCGTGCGCGATCGCGCCCAGCACGGGTGAGCCGGTGGCCGCCTCGAGGTCGTCGGTGGTGGCGATGCCCCGGTCGGTCGACTGGCGCCACCGAGCCACGGCGAGGCCGATCAGCAGGCCCGCGAGCAGCCCGCCGAGCAGGTAGGGCCACCGCGTCGGCTCCACGGGCGAGGCGGAGCCCGAGCCCGGGTCGATCACGAGCGTGGTCTCGCGCTGTGCGGCGTCGAGGTCCTCCTGCTTCGTGGCGAGCCAGGTGGTGAACTCCTCGGCGACCTGTCCGGCGGCCTCGCGTGCGTCGGCCAGGCTGTCGTCGCGCACGGTGACCTTCAGGATCGTGCTGTCGCCGACCACGCCGGAGGTGACGTCGTCGCGGGGGATCGGCGTGGTGCCGAGCGCCTCGCCGGCGCGGCCCACGAGCGCGGGTCCGCCCAGGATCCGGCCGTACGACTCGAGCGTCCGGGCCGAGAGCGTGCGGGCGGGCACCTCCTCGGTGCCGACGGGCGGCTCGACGAGGACCTCGGCCGAGGCCTCGTAGCGCGGTGTGATGCCGGACACGAGCAGCTGCCCCGCCACGGCACCGAGCACGCCGAGGACCACGACCAGGATCCACCGCGAGCCGAGGGAACGGCGGGTGGTCGGCGTCGGCATCGCGCACCGTCTCCTTGCTGGCTGGGGGATGGGCGGGCCTGCTGAGGGTCCTTCTCGGGTCGCCGGGATTGGTCTCGGGGGCACCGGTACGGAACACTATCGCTTGCACCCTGCGTCACGACGGGGTTCCCCCGTCTCGCAGTCAGCACCAGGAGTCCCATGAACGACGACGTACCCGCGCCCGCGACCCCCGACGACACCGTCCCCGGCGAGCCTGCTCCCGGCGGCACCGGTCCCGTCGAGGCCGGCCCTGTCGAGGCGAGCCCTGTCGAGACCAGCCCTGCGGACACCGTGGTCGAGTCGGCCCCCGACCAGCCGGTCGCGCCGACTCGGCCGTTCTCCGACCTCGGTCTCGACGACGAGCTCGTGCAGGTCCTCGAGCGCCTCGGCTACGAGACCCCCACCCCGATCCAGGAGGCGGCCGTGCCGGCCCTCCTGGCCGGTCGTGACGTCGTCGGTCTCGCCCAGACCGGTACCGGCAAGACGGCCGCGTTCGCCCTGCCGATCCTGCAGAAGATCGACCCCGACCGTGCTTCCACCCAGGCGCTGGTGCTGGCTCCCACCCGTGAGCTCGCGCTCCAGGTGTGCGAGGCCATGACGTCGTACACGCCCAAGGGGCGTCGGATCCGGGTGCTGCCCGTGTACGGCGGCCAGGGCTACGGCGCCCAGCTGGCGGGCCTCGAGCGCGGCGCCCACGTCGTCGTCGGCACGCCCGGCCGCGTGATGGACCACCTCGACCGCGGCAGCCTCGACCTCACCGGTCTCGACCACCTCGTCCTCGACGAGGCCGACGAGATGCTGGCGATGGGGTTCGCCGAGGACGTGGAGCGGATCCTCGCCGACACCCCCGAGTACAAGCAGGTGGCACTGTTCTCGGCCACGATGCCGCCGGCGATCCGACGCCTGGCCAAGCGCTACCTCCACGACCCGGCCGACATCGCGACGCCGCAGGCGCGCTCCTCCACAAGCACGGTGCGCCAGCGCTGGATCCCGGTCTCGCACCACGCGAAGCTCGACGCGCTCACGCGCCTGCTGGAGGTCGAGAGCGGCGACGGGATGATCATCTTCGTCCGCACCAAGTCGGCCACCGAGGAGCTCGCCGAGCGCCTGCGGACGCGCGGCTTCTCGGCTGCCGCCATCAACGGCGACCTCGCCCAGGCCCAGCGCGAGCGCACGGTCAACGCCCTCAAGTCGGGTGCGCTCGACATCCTGGTGGCCACCGACGTCGCGGCCCGCGGGCTCGACGTCGACCGCATCACCCACGTGGTCAACTACGACATCCCGCACGACCCCGAGGCCTACGTGCACCGGGTCGGCCGCACCGGGCGCGCCGGACGCAGCGGCGAGGCGATCCTCTTCGTCACCCCCCGTGAGCGCCGTCTGCTGTCGGCCATCGAGAAGGTCTCGGGTCGCGCCGTCGAGGAGACGGGCGTGCCGAGCGTCGACGAGGTGAACGCCCGCCGGACGGCCAAGTTCGCCCAGGCCATCACCGACAGCATGGGCTCGCCCCAGTTCCACGCGTTCCGCGGCCTGGTCGAGGACTACGTGCGCGAGCACGACGTCGAGATGCTCGACGTCGCCGCCGCCCTGGCCGTCATGAGCACCGACGACAAGGAGTTCTTCCTGCGCCCCGACCCGCCCAAGGCGGCGCGGCGCGAGCGCCCCGAGCGTCCGGCACGCGACACGAGCGACCGCGGACCGCGTCCCTCGAAGGACGGGTGGACGCCGTACCGGATCGCGGTGGGCAAGCGCCACAAGGTCTCGCCCTCGATGATCGTGGGCGCCCTGGCCAACGAGGGAGGGCTGCGGCGCGCCGACTTCGGGAAGATCACGATCGGCGTCGACCACGCCGTCGTCGAGCTCCCGCAGGACCTGCCGGACGCGGTCTTCGAGGCGCTCTCGGACACCCGGATCTCCGGCCGGCGGATCGACCTGAAGCGCGACGGCGGCCCGCAGGGCCGCAGCCACGGCGGCGGGCGCGACGACCGTGCGGGCGGCTACCGCTCGAAGGGCGGACCGCCCGGCAAGGGCGCGAAGGACAAGTACCGCAAGCCTCGCCACCCCAAGGGCTGACGACGGCCACGGCCTTCCGAGAGGACGAGATGCGACGACTCGAGAACCCTGATCGCGACTACGACTGGGGCTCGCCGGAGGCGATCCCTCGTTTCCTCGGTCGGCCGCCGGCCGGGGGCCCGGTGGCCGAGATCTGGATGGGCACCCATCCGCTCAACCCCTCGCGCGTGCAGGGCGCGAAGGGTCCGGTCTCGTTGCGCGAGGTCGCCGGCGAGCTGCCCTTCATGCTGAAGATCCTCGCCGCGGACCGGCCGCTCTCCATCCAGGTCCACCCCAACGCCGTGATGGCCCAGGAGGGCTACCGGGCCGAGGAGGCGGCCGGCGTCCCGCTCGACGCGCCCCACCGCGTCTACAAGGACCCCCACCCCAAGCCGGAGATGGTCTACGCGCTGACGGCGTTCGACACGCTCGTCGGCTTCCGGCCCACGGCCGAGATCCTGCGCGTCCTGGCCGCCATCGACGTCCCGCGGGTCCAGGACCTCGTCGAGAGCCTGCGTCGTCAGCCCGGGTTCCTCGGCATCGTGCGCGTCGTGGAGGACCTGCTGACCGATCCGCCGTCGCCCGAGGAGGTCGCCGAGGTCGTGACGGCGTGCCGCGACGCGGAGCAGCGCGGCATCGACATCAAGCGTGCCTACGCCACGGCGGTCCTGGTCGGCGAGCACCACCCGGGCGACGTCGGTGTCGTGATGTCGCTGCTGCTCAACCGGCTCACCCTCCAGCCCGGCGAGGCGGCCTACCTCGGTGCGGGCATTATCCACGCCCACCTCAGCGGGCTGTGCGTGGAGGTCATGGTGTCCTCCGACAACGTGCTGCGCGGCGGACTCACCGGCAAGCACCTCGACCCGCAGGGCCTGGTGCGGTGCCTCGACCGCGGCATGTCGCGCCTGGCGCGCGTCGAGGCCGACCAGTTCGGCTTCTCCACCGACGTCTACAGCCCCGGCCTGCGTGAGTTCGCGCTGTCGATCACGCAGTGCTCGTCGGCCGAGCCCGACGGTGCACGCCTGCCCGACGACGGTCGGCGGATCGTGGTCTGCCTCGGGGGCGACGTGGAGGTCGTCAACGAGATCGGGGAGCGGGAGAAGCTCGCCCGCGGCGAGGCCCTCTTCGCCGACGAGTCCGACGGCGTGCTGCACGCGGTGGGCACGGGCGAGGTGGCGCAGGCCTACACGCCGGCTCCCGACCTCCCGCCCGCCGAGCTGACCGACCTCGTCTGAGTCTTCGCTCGCTGCTGCGTTGCTGTGGGTGGGTCGTCGTCGTCCTGCTGCTGCGTTGCTCCGGCTGGGTCGTGCCTTGCGGCTGCGTTGCTGTGGGTGCGAGTGGACCTGCGCTCCGAAAGGGCCTCGACCGGCGGATGGGTTGGGGCTCGGGTGGGCTTTCGGAGCGTGGCTGGGGGTGACGCAGGATTCTGCGTTCGTGCGTGAGGGGGCGAAGGATGCTGCGTTCGCTACGGGATCCGGTGCGGAACGCAGCATCGTTCGGGGTTCTGCGCACGAAGGCAGAATCCTGCGTCCGCCGGGGCGCCGGTGCGCGGCGGATGGGCAGAGATTCTTCCTTTGCGTGGCACGGTCCACGCGAAGGAAGAATCGTGCGTGGATCCCGCGCAGATGGAGAATCGTGGCCGCGCCCCGCAGACCCACCCGAGGCGAGACCCACCGCTCCGGTCGAGGCCCTTTCGGAGGCCGACCCAACTCGCAGCCACAGCGACGCGGCAGCGCGCGAAAGCCCACCCACAGCGACGCACCCGCAGGACGAAGGCCAGCCGCCGCAGTCGCGGCCGACCACTCACCCGCCGCCACACGGATGCAGAGGAAGTCAGACCAGGTCGTCGCGTCCGGCTGCCGGCAGCGCGGCCGGGACCTCCTTGACGCGCTGGGCGTGCTCGAGCGTGGTCACGAGCAGTGCGTCGTCGGTCTGCACCACCACGGCGCCGGGGATGCCGACGACCGCGACCGTGACGCCCGGCCGGGCGCGCACCAGCCCGTCGGAGTCGATCCAGACGGTGTGGTCGTCGCGCGAGGTGCCGTCGCTCGAGGGCGCCTGGTCGTGCCCGAGGTCGTGGAGCGCGGCGAAGTCGCCGATGTCGTCCCAGCCGAACCGTCCGGGGACGGTCGCGATGCCGCCGGTGAGGGAGACCGGCTCGGCGACTGCGTGGTCGATCGCGATCTTGGTGAGGGTCGGCCAGACCTCCTCGAGCACGGTCTGACGGTCGGGGCCGGCCCACGCCGCGGCGATGCGCCGCAGACCGTCGTGCAGGGTGGGCTGGAGGCGAGCCAGGTGGTCCAGGAGCACGTCGGCGCGGGTGACGAACATGCCCGCGTTCCAGCTGAAGGTCCCGGCGCGCAGGTAGGCCTTGGCCGTCTCCTCGTCCGGCTTCTCGACGAAGCGCACGACGGTCCGTGCGGTCGGGGCGCCCTCGACGCTCAGGGGCGCTCCGGACTCCACGTAGCCGAACGCCGTGGACGGTGACCGCGGGGCGATGCCGATGGTGGTGACGTGACCGTCGCGAGCGGTGCGCACCGCCTGGACGACGGCGTCGGCGAAGCGGTCGGCCCCGGAGACCACGTGGTCGGCGGCGAAGGACGCGACCACGGCGTCGGGGTGGTCCTGGTGGACGACGGCCGTGGCCAGGCCGATGGCCGGCATCGAGTCACGCGGGGACGGCTCCACGAAGATGCTCGTCAGCGCGGGCAGCTGCTCGCGGACCGCGTCGGCGTGACGGGGCCCGGTGACCACGTGCACGCGCTCCGGCGGCACGAGCTGCGTCACGCGGTCCCACGTCTGCTGCAGCAGCGTGCGGCCGGAGCCCGTGAGGTCGAGCAGGAACTTGGGCCGGCCGGCGCGCGAGAGGGGCCACAGCCGGGTGCCGGCGCCCCCGGCGGGGATGATGACGTGCAGGTCGGCCAGGTCGGCCGGTCCCAGAGGATCGGGGCTCATGCGGTTCGGGTCTCCTGCCGTGGCGGTGGACTCAGCCCGGCGACGGGACGTCGTCGACCGGTGGGACGTCGACGACCGGCGTCGGCTCGCCGACGTCGACCTTCTTGCCCTCGAGCGACAACGTGGCACGCAGGGCGTTGTGGTCCGTCAGCACCGGTGACGCGTAGCTGCTGCCCGACATCCGCACGAGCTGCTTCCAGGCGAGCACCTGGAACTCCTCGGAGGCGAAGATGTGGTCGACGTGGGCGCCGGAGCGCAGAGGACGCGTGGAGAACGTGTGGCCCGTGTTGAACTCGCGGTTCTCGACCTTCTTCGCGACGTCGACGGTGTCGCGCTGTCCGATGCCTCGCATGATGGAGCCGGGGGAGTCGGCGCCGCGGTGGCGACCGGAGTTGAAGTCTCCGGCGTAGACGATCGGCAGGCCGCCGTCGTTGATGGACCGCATGCGCGAGACCAGCGTGTTCATCTCGCTGCGCCGCTTGCCGTCGTTGCCGTGACCGTTCTCCAGGTGCACGTCGACGACGAAGAACTGGCGGCCGGTCTCCTTGACCGTGAACCGGGCCCACGTGGCGTGTCGACCGTGGCCGACGGGGAAGAAGCCGCCGCTCTCCTGGGTGAACAGGGCCGGTCGGTAGAAGATGTAGCGCGCCTTCGCGCCGCCCGTCGCACGCTGGAAGCCACGCTCGCCGCCGGTGAAGATCGCGTTGGTGGTGCCGCCGACCCGCTTGCCGCCCGCTTCCTGCAGGACGAACAGGTCGAGCTTCTCGGCGTTGAGGAAGGCCGCCATCTGCCGGGCCCGTCCGGCGTAGCCCTTGCACTTCTCCGAGCACACGTTCCAGGTGCCGACGTTGAACCGCACGTCCTCGGGGAGCGTCTCGGTGGCGACCGCAGCCCCGAACTCGCCGACCACGTCGCCGTTGACCGGCCGCGCGCGGAACCAGTACGGGCGACCCGGCTCGAGGGCGTCCGTGACCAGCTCGGGCTCGCTGCCCACGGTGCGCACGGACTGGACCAGCTCACCGAAGTCCTTGTCGGTGGCGACCTCCACGTCGTACTGCCGGGCGTTGACGACCGGCTTCCACTCCAGCCGGGCGCCCGTGGTGCCGGTCTTGTCGACCGCCACCTTCGTCATCTCGCCGGGGGGCAGCACGAAGCGACCGGTGCGCGACCGCACGATCTCGCCGTCCTTGACCGCGTCGACGCGGAAGAAGCGGTCGCCGCCGGGCGTGGTGGGCTGCAGGTCCTCGACCAGCACCTGCTTCTTGGTGGAGGTGACCTTGAGGGCGTCCTTCGTCAGGGCGCGGTCGCTGCCGACGTGGACGACGTACTCGTCGACCTCGTCGGTGGACGCCCACGTGAGCTCGACGCTCGTGGGCGACAGGGTCTCCGCCGCGAGGCGGGTCGGCGGTGCGGTGTCGTCGAGCAGCGTGCGCGACGACCACAACCCACCGGCCAGCACCGCGAGGCCCGCGACCAGGGCCACGAGCAGCCCGACGCGACCGAGGCGGGGCCGACGCCGTCCGCTGCGTCCGCCGCGCGCACCGGGACGTCGCCGGGCGCCGCCGCGCGAGGGCGGGCCCGCAGGACGCGTCGCGACACGACGGCCTGCAGGGATGCGGCGACGGGTGACCAACGGAGAGGCTCCAGCACGAGGATGGCGGCGGACTGACGGACTGCGCGAATTCTAACCGGCTCGGCCGCCTGGGGTGGGCCGGTCCGCAGGTTCGTGCTCAGGAACGCTCGCCGGGCCACCCTCTGCGCCGCTGCCCGGCGGCCGACCTCAGGGCTTCTGGGTCTGCCCGGGGATGCCGAGGTAGGCCGTCAGCGGGTTGTGGTCGCTCGCGAACGGCGTGCGGTACCGGTTCGCCGACGCGAGGTCCACGACCACCTTCCAGGTGCGCGACGTGACGTCCGGGGTCGTGTAGATCGCGTCGACGTGGTCGCCGTTCTTGATCGGCACGACCTGGCCCTGGTTGGAGGAGTTGAACAGGACGTTGTAGGCGTGGCCGTCGGCCCGGTCGCCGTTGTCGGCGGCGCGGGCCCGGTCGAAGGAGTCGACGTGGTCGGCGGCGAGGAACGCCTTGCGCACGCCGTCGTAGCCGCCGGCGTACTTCGCGTTGTTCTTGTTGGAGTTCACGTCGCCGGCGTAGACGACGGGCAGGTCGCGGGTGTTGAGCGCCCCGACCAGCGACAGCATCCTGCGCGTCTGGGCGTACCGGCGGTCGTCGTTCGTCTTGCCCTTGTACGGCTCGAGGTGGGGGTCGACGACGATGAACGGGGTGCCGGAGCTCTTCTCGACGAGCTCGGCCCACACGGCGTAGCGCCTGCGGTCCGCGTCGAGGGTCAGCGTGCCCGAGCGGTTGAGGTTGTAGACCGACGTCTTGTAGAACAGCGACTTGGCCGAGATGTAGGCCGCGCGGCGGAACCCGGGGAGCACCGACCCGAAGTTGGTGTCCTTGTCGCCGGACTCCTGCGTCGAGATGACCGAGGCGCCGGTGCCGAGCACGGCGGCCGCCGCACGCGACTTGCGGCTCTTCCAGCTGCCGATCCCGCTCGAGGAGCGGCACTTGTCCTGGCCGCAGAGGTTGTAGGTGACCACGCGGACGTCGACGTCGGAGGTCGGCAGGATCCGGGTGGTGACGCCCCGGACGGCGCCCTTGACCGGTGCGTTGTCGCCACGGGTCCGCGCGTAGTAGCGGACGCCGGGGGCCAGGCCCGTGAACGTGGTCCGGGTGCCGGCGACCTGCTGCGTGCGGACGCCCGAGCTGAAGTCCTTCTTCGTCGACACGTCCACGACGTAGGTCTCGGCGTTGGTGGCGGCCTTCCAGATCAGCGTGAGGCTGGTGGGGGTGGAGGACTCGAAGGTGATCCAGGCGACGTCGCCGACGGGCAGGTCGAAGCGGGCGCGGGCGCTGTCGGCGCGGGCGTCGCCGCGGTAGGCGCGGACCATGTAGACGTAGTCGGTCCCGAGGTTGGGGGACAGCCCGGTGAGCGTCGCGGTGGTCCCGGTGGTGCGAGGCGTCACCTGCTCGCACGCCGTGGCCTTGACGAAGGTCATGACGCACACGTCGTAGGAGGTGGCGTTCTTGGCCGCCTTCCACGTGATGGTGGCCGAGGAGCTCTTGACCGTGTGCTTGAGGCCGGTGGGCGCCTCCGGCTTGAGGGTCAGCTCGATCGGGGTGCGCGGCGAGGCTGCGGACGCCTTGCCGACGTAGGCGCGCACGTGCACGTGGTAGTCGGTCCCGTCGACGGGGGTGAGCTTCGTGAAGGTGTGCGAGGTCTTCGTGGTGAAGAAGCCCTCGGTGCACGACGTCTGGGCGAGGCTGCGGACGAGGCAGACGGCGTAGCGGTCCGCGTCGGGGATCGCCGTCCACGAGACGGCGGCGGTGTCGGTCCCGGTGGAGACCGACACCTTCGGCGCGGCCGGACGCAGGTCGATCGCGACGCGGGGGCTGGCGGCGGAAGCGCTGCCGTCGTAGGCGCGCACGTGCACGAGGTAGTCGGTCCCGGCGACGGGGGTGAGCTTCGTGAAGGTGTGCGAGGTCTTCGTGGTGAAGAAGCCCTCGGTGCACGAGCTGTCGCCGACGTTGCGGACGAGGCAGACGGCGTAGCGGTCGGCACCCTTCACGGCCGGCCAGCTGACCGTGGCAGCGTCCTGCGTGGTGCTCACGGTGGGACGGGGGGCCGGGACGGCCGCCGCTGCCGGGGTCGTCATGGCACCGGTGAGCAGGGCGATGACGGTGGCGACGACGAGAGCAGGTGCTCCGAAGGCGTGACGCAGGGAAGGCATGCAGTCCTCTTCTGGTGAGGGAAGCCGACGCCCGAGTGCGCCGTACCAGATCAGGGCACTGTAGTGGAAGAACGACACGGGTGGGAAGAAAGTGGCCAATGGGACTGGTGGGATGAGCCGATGGTCGGGAGGGCCGGGCGGGCTCGACCGCGCCGGTGGAGCCCTACGCTGGAGCGATGGACGTCGTCGCCGAGGTCACCCGGTCCGGGCTCGTGGAGAGCCGCCACCGCGGAGCAGCCGTGCGGGTCGGTCCCGACGGCGAGACGGTGTGGTCGCTGGGTGATCCCGGCGTCGTGGTGTTCCCGCGGTCGACGAACAAGCCCTTCCAGGCGACCGGCCTCGTGGAGGCGGGCCTGGACCTCGAGCCCCGCCTGCTGGCGCTCGCGGCCGCGAGCCACTCGGCGGAGCCGTTCCACCTCGAGGGGGTGCGCGAGATCCTCGCGCTGGGCGGCCTCGACGAGTCGGCCCTGCAGACGCCGGCGTCCTACCCGCTGGACCCGCACGAGCACGCAGCCGTCCTGCGTGCCGGCGAGGGACGTCTGCCGATCCGGATGGACTGCTCGGGCAAGCACGCCGCCATGCTGCTCACCTGCGTGGTCCGGGGGTGGTCGACCGAGGACTACCTGGATCCGGACCACCCGGTCCAGCGCGCCGTCACCGAGACCTTCACCGCCCTGGTGGGCCCGCCCGACACGGTCGGGGTCGACGGGTGCGGAGCCCCGCTGCTCGCGACGTCGCTCGAGCGTCTCGCCCGCGGCATCGGTCGGCTCGTCCAGGCGGAGACCGGGACGGCGGCACGACGGGTGGCCGAGGCGATGGTGGCCCACCCCGAGCAGGTCAGCGGGACCCGCCGACCCGACCTGGCGCTGGCCCGCGCCGTGCCGGGATCGCTGGTGAAGTCGGGTGCCGAGAGCGTGGTCGTGGCCGGCCTGGCGGACGGCTCCGCCCTCGCGGTCAAGATCGAGGACGGTGGCGAGCGTCCCCTGTTCGTGGTGCTGCACCGAGCGCTCGAGCTGGCCGGCGTCGAGGCCGACCTGCTGCGCGAACGTCCGGTGGTGCTCGGTGGCGGGCGTGCCGTCGGAGAGGTGCGGCCGGTCCTCTGACCGGTTGTGAGACGGGTCGCATGCAGATCTGCTTGCACTTGCTTGCAAATGCAAGCACACTGGAGACATGGCCAAGCTGGACGTAGGAGGAGCCGTCGAGAACCTCGGCGACTACTTGCGCGAGCAGCGACGCCAGGCGCAGATGTCCCTGCGACAGCTGGCTGAGAAGTCCGAGGTCTCCAACCCGTACCTCAGCCAGATCGAGCGGGGCGTGCGTCGTCCCTCGGCAGAGGTCCTGCAGCAGATCGCGAAGGCGCTGCGCATCTCGGCCGAGTCGCTCTACGTCCGTGCCGGTCTCATCGACATCGACGAGTCCGGCGCGCGGATGGTCGAGGACGCCATCGCCCTCGACGCCCGACTGACCGAGCGGCAGAAGACGGCACTGCTGGACATCTACCGCTCGTTCGTCGGCACCGACGTCGCACCGGACGAGGCACTTGCCGAAACGGTCACCCAGGCCAATCCCGACACCTCTCCCGAGGAGACACCCACATGAGCATCACCGATCAGATCAACGCCCAGATCAAGACCCTGGTCGATGAGGTCAAGAACCTCACCGACACCCTCAAGAAGGTCGAGATCGACGACCTCCGCTCGCAGGCCACCGGCCTCGTCGGCTCCGCCCAGGCCCAGGCGCAGTCCAGCTACGCCGAGCTGCTCCAGAAGGGTGAGGAGTTCGTCGCCCAGGCGCGCGCCCTCAAGCTCGACGACGTGCAGAAGCGCGGCGAGAAGCTGCTCGACGCCCTGCGCAAGGACGCCAAGAAGAACATCAAGGAGGCCCGCAAGGCTGCCGAGGACGTGGCCGACGACGTGCAGAAGCGCGCCGAGGACATCGTCGCCGAGGCCCAGGCCACCGTGTCGAAGGTGACGAAGAAGGCCCCCGCCTCGAAGTCGTCCGCGAAGAAGGCCCCGGCCAAGACGTCGGCCGCCGCCCGCTCGGCCGCCTCCTCGACGACCGCCGCCGCCAAGAAGGCCCCGGCCAAGACCGCCTCCGCCGCGAGCACCACCAAGAAGACCGCGGCGAAGAAGGCTCCGGCCACCACGTCGGCCGCCAAGAAGACGACGGCCAAGAAGAGCACCGCCAAGAAGGCCCCGGCCAAGAAGACGTCGTCCACCGGGACCGCGAAGAAGACGACGGCCAAGAAGGCTCCGGCCACGACGACGTCGTCCTCCGCGACCGCGAAGAAGACGACGGCCAAGAAGTCGCCCGCGAAGAAGACCTCCTCGAGCAGCAGCTCGACGGGCAGCACCACCAGCCAGTCCTGAGCCACGGCTCACCACACGAGCGGCGGGTCCCCGACGAGGGGGCCCGCCGCTTCGTGCGTCCGGTAGGGTCCAGGCGTGTTCGAGGTCGAGTCGGGTCTGATGCTGGTGCTGTCGCTCGCCCTGTTCGCGGTCAAGGCGTTCGCGCTCGTGGACTGCCTCACCCGCGCGCCCGCCCGGTTCGCCGTGGCCGACACGCTCCCGAAGAGCTCGTGGCTCGTGATCCTGGGCCTCACGCTCGCGGCGCACCTGGTGCTCTGGAGCCCGCTGTCGCTGCTCAACCTCGTCGGCACCGTGGCCGCGCTGGTCTACCTCGCGCAGCTGCGCGGCAGCCGCGTCTGACCCGTCCGCGATTAGCGCCTCGGCGCCAGCGTCGCTATGGTCGAAAGGTTGTCCCGTGCACCCATGGGTGCGCAGGACCTGACTGACGATGTCGAACGACTGTGCCGATGACGACTGAGCCGAAGGAAGAGGTGGTGCCCTCGTGAGTACCCTCACTGACCGAGAACATGCATCTGCAGGACGCTGGAGGCGACGGATCGACCCCGTCGTGTTCGGGTTCACCGGCGTGGTGGCGATCGGGTTCGTCGTCTGGGGCCTGGTGAGCACGTCCGGCCTCAAGGCGGCCTCGGACACGTCGCGCTCGTGGGTCATCACGAACACCGGCTGGTTCTTCGTGCTCGTCGCGTCGTTCTTCGTGATCTACGTCCTGTGGCTCGCGGCCTCCAAGTACGGCCGGATCCCGCTCGGTCGCGACGACGAGGGTCCGGAGTTCCGGACCGTCTCCTGGATCGCGATGATGTTCAGCGCCGGCATGGGCATCGGCCTCATGTTCTGGGGCGTGGCCGAGCCGCTGTCGCACTTCGCGTCGCCGCCGCCCGGCACGGGCGAGGCGCAGAGCGACGAGGCCGTCCAGAGCGCCATGGCCTCCACGATGTTCCACTGGGGCCTGCACCCCTGGGCCATCTACGCGGTCGTCGGCATCGCGATCGCCTACGGCACCTTCCGCAAGGGACGCAAGCAGCTGATCTCGTCGGCCTTCGTCCCGCTCTTCGGCCGACGCGCCGAAGGACCGGCCGGCAAGGTGATCGACATCCTGGCGATCTTCGCCACCCTCTTCGGATCCGCCGCCTCGCTGGGCCTCGGCGCCCTGCAGATCGGCGCCGGACTGCAGTTCAACGGGTGGATCGACGAGCCGAGCAAGATCGTGCTCGTCACCGTCATCACCGTGCTGACGATCCTGTTCATCCTCTCGGCCGTCTCCGGCATCGAGCGGGGCATCCAGTGGCTTTCCAACACCAACATGGTGCTGGCGCTCGTGCTGGCCGTGTTCGTGTTCGTGGCCGGGCCGACGCTGTTCATCCTGAACCTCGTGCCGACCGCGCTCGGCGACTACGCCTCGCAGATGACCGAGATGGCCTCGCGCACCGCGGCCAGCGGCGACGACGCCATGGAGGCCTGGCTCTCCGGCTGGACGATCTTCTACTGGGCCTGGTGGGTCTCGTGGACCCCCTTCGTCGGCATGTTCATCGCCCGCATCAGCCGCGGTCGCACGATCCGTGAGTTCGTCACGGGCGTCCTGCTCGTGCCCACGCTGGTCAGCCTCGTGTGGTTCGCGATCTTCGGTGGCGCCGGCATCTTCGAGCAGCGCGACGGCGCGGGCATCGTCGGTGCAGACGGCGCCGTCCAGTCCGACTTCGCCCTGTTCCAGCTGCTGGAGCAGTACCCGGCGGCGAGCATCACCTCGGTGCTGGTCATGGTGCTCGTCGGCATCTTCTTCGTGTCCGGTGCCGATGCGGCGTCGATCGTCATGGGGACGCTGAGCGAGCGCGGCTCCACCGAGCCGAGCAAGCCGTCGGTCATCTTCTGGGGCGCCCTCACCGGCGCCGTCGCGGCGATCATGCTCGTGATCGGGGGCTCCGACGCCCTGACCGGTCTGCAGAACATCACGATCGTCGCGTCCGTGCCGTTCGTGTTCGTCATGGTGGGCCTGTGTCTCGCGCTGTACAAGGACCTCCAGACGGACCCGGTCATCGTGCGCCACCGACTCGGTCTCGAGGCCGTCGAGGAGGCCGTGGCCGTGGGCGTCGAGGAGCACGACGGCGACTTCTCGCTCGTCGTGGAGCCCTCGGAGAGTGGCGACAGCGTGACGGTCAGCCGGCAGGAGCGCCCGGACGACCCCAGCTGACCCGACGAGGACGTCCGCCCCGGTCCGCACGGACCGGGGCGGACCTGCGTCGGGGCGCGGCTAGATCGTGAACCCGGCGAACAGCACCGAGGCCAGCGCCAGTGCGAGCCCGATGTTGACGACCGTCGCGGCGGCGAAGACACCGATCGGACGCCAGCCCGCCTCCTTCAGCGAGGACACCTTGAACTCCAGGCCGATCGAGACGAACGCCAGGATGAGCGCGTAGTCGCGCAGGCCCTTCACGACGGTGTCGAACGCCTCGGCCCGCGCGGCCGACGCCTGCTCCAGGTAGAGCGTCGCGATCACGGACGCGGCGATGAAGCCGAGCACGAACTTCGGGAACCGGTGCCACAGCTCGATGGCGCGGGGGCGCTCACCCTGGGGGTCGCGCTCGACCTTGAACGCGAACCAGGCCGTCAGGCCCACCGCGACGAAGCCGATGAGCGCGTTCTGCGTCAGCTTGACCACCGAGGCGATCTGGAGAGGCTCCTCGCCGGCGATCGCGCCGGCAGCGGTGACGGCCGCCGTCGTGTCGATGTTGCCACCGAGCCAGGCGCCGGTGACGGCGGGCGAGAGGCCGAGGAGGTCGGCGAGCCACGGCAGCACGAAGATCGAGGGCAGTGCGAACAGGATGACGAGGCTGGCCGTGTAGGCCAGCTGCTCCTTGCGGGCCCGCACCGCGCCGGCGGCCGCGATGGCCGCGCTCACCCCGCAGATGGCGACGGCCGACGCGAGGAGGGCACGCAGGCGATCGTCCAGCCCGAGGCGTCCGGCGAACCACCAGGTGAAGGCGAAGACGCCCGTGATGAGCAGCAGGCCCTGGAGGATCGCTGGTCCTGCGGCCCGCGCGATGACCGAGAGCACCACCGTGGCCCCGAGCACGACCAGGCCGGTCTTGATGAAGAACTCCGTGCGGAAGCCGCCCGCGAGGCGGTCGCGCACCCCGAGCGAGGACAGCAGGGCGTTGACGAGCAGGCCCAGCGCGATCGCGTAGACGGGATACTCGATGGCGTCGCCGACGTCGGCGAGCGCGGTGTCGGCGAGCCACGTGGGCACGTTCTCGGTCAGGAGGCGGGCGGCCGCGCCCGTGGCGACGACCACGGCCAGACCCACCAGCACGGCGGGGGAGTGCAGTCGGTCGCCGTACTCCACGACCGACCGGTCGTCGGCGGAGGCGTCGGCGCTCACAGCGGCAACCAGCCCTCGGTGACGACGCCGGCGGCGGTCAGCACGACCAGCGTCAGGCCGACGATCGTCGCGAGCCAGTCCTCGGAGAGGTGGAAGCGGCGCGCGTCATCGACGGCGGGATCGCGGTCGGGGCGGGGCGGGGCAGGGTGGTCCTGGCGGTCGGTCATGCCGACAGCCTCCGTCTCGTCGGCGCCCGGACGCGTCCGGTTCCGGATGGCGGGACCGGACCTTCGGCTGCCGGTCCTCTGCTAGGGACTCAGGTGCCGAACGTCGGGGGTGCCTGGTCGAGCCGGCCAGGGTGCAGCCAGCGCGTGATGATGACGCGGAGCATGCTGAGGGCGTCGTCGGAGCGCTCCTCGCCCTCGTCCTGGACCTCGGCGTGGGTGCGCAGGAGGGCGGCGAGCCACAGGCCCGCCTGGCCGGGGTCCAGCTCGCGGTCGGCGGTCCCGTCGCGCATGGCCCCCACCAGCAGCTCGGTCAGCTCGGCCTGCACGGCGTCGTCGACGTCGGCGCGCGCGTCGGCGATCACGTCGACCCGGTCGAGGAGGGCGTCCCAAGCGCTCATGGGGGCAGCGTAGTCGGCGCCCCGGCGAGCCTCGGAAGGCGTGGCGTCTAGAACATCTGTTCGAACTCGCCTACGATGCTCGGGTGTGGTTCCAGGGTTCGCTGCTCGACGTCGGCGACGAGGCCGTCGTCGGTCCGCTGGGCGCCTCGGTGCAGCGCAGGGAGCTTGCCCACGGCGCATGGGTCGACGTCCGCCCGGGCTGGGTGCAGGGCGCCGACCCGTTGTTCCTGAGCCTGCAGACCGAGGTCCGGTGGCGGGCCGAGAGGCGGGAGATGTACGACGACACGGTCGACGTCCCGCGGCTGCTGGCGCACTACGGATCGGGTGCCGTGCTGCCGCACCCGGCGCTCGACGACGCGCGCGACGCGCTGAACCGGCACTACGGCGCCGAGCTGGGCGAGGACTTCGTGACGGCTGGGCTCTGCTACTACCGCGACGGTCGCGACAGCGTCGCCTGGCACGGCGACCGGATCGGCCGTGGGCGCAGCGAGGACACGATGGTGGCGATCCTGTCGCTCGGCGCTCCGCGTCGGCTCAGCCTGCGCCCGACGGACCACGGCCCGGGCGACACCATCGGCTTCGTCGTGGGCCACGGCGACCTGCTCGTCATGGGCGGCTCGTGCCAGCGCACCTGGGAGCACGCCGTGCTCAAGACCGCCAGGCCGGTGGGCCCGCGGATCAGCGTGCAGTTCCGCCCCCGCGGCGTGCTCTGACGCGGGCGCCGTCGGCGGGCCCCGGATGGGACTGCATCGGTCGGGGGCCCTCGGAGGTAGGTGGCGCGCGCTATTCGCACGGCGAAGGTAGGTGGCGCGCGGATGCAGACCTCCATACCGCGGGCCACCCACCTCTGACGCTCCGATTCCGCGGGCCACCTACCTCGGACCCGGCTGGGGCAGTGGGAGGTAGGTGACGCACGTGAAGCACGTCGTTTCAGGTACGAGACCTACCGCCGACACGCTCGATCAGTGCGTCACCTACCTCTGACGCCCCGGGTCGGTGCGTCACCTACCTCCGACGCCCCAGGACCAGCCCGCAGCATCGGAACTCGGCCGAGCGTGAGCCCGTCCGCCGGTCGAGGCCTTTTCGGAGGCCGAGCCGAGACCCAGCCGAAGGGAGCGCAGCCGCAGGCCGAGACCCAGCCCACGAGGCGCAGCCGCAGGCCGAGACCCAGCCCACGAGGCGCAGCCGCAGGCCGAGACGCAGCCGCAGGACGAAAGGCGTCGCGCACGACGAAGCCCCGGGACCAGCAGGTCCCGGGGCTCGCGGTCGAACGGGGTCAGCGCGCGCGGCGCTGCAGACGCTCGAGGTCGAGGATGACCACGGAGCGGGGCTCCAGGCGCAGCCAGCCGCGCGAGGCGAAGTCGGCGAGGGCCTTGTTGACCGTCTCGCGCGAGGCGCCGACGAGCTGGGCCAGCTCCTCCTGCGTGAGGTCGTGGTTGACGTGCACGCCGTCCTCGGCCTTGCGCCCGAAGCGGCTCGCGAGGTCGAGCAGGGCCTTGGCGACACGACCCGGGACGTCGGAGAACACCAGGTCGCCGACGACCTCGTTGGTGCGACGCAGGCGCCCGGCGAGCTGGTTGAGCAGCGCCATCGCGACCTCGGCGTGGCTCGACAGGACCGGGGTGAGCGCCTCGTGGCTGAGGCTCTGGACCGTCACGTCGGTGACGGAGGTGGCCGTGGCCGAACGCGGTCCGGGGTCGAAGAACGACAGCTCGCCGAACATCTGTCCGGGCCCGAGGATCGCGAGCAGGTTCTCCCGTCCGTCGGGCGACGTGCGCCCGAGCTTGATCTTGCCGTCGGTGACGACGTACAGCTGGTTGCCGTCGTCACCCTCGTTGAAGAGGACCTCGCCACGCTTCAGGCTGAGCGGGGTCATCGAGGCCTCGAGGGCTCCTGCGGCATCGTCGTCGAGACCGGAGAAGAGCGGCGCTTGGCGCAGCACGTCGTCGTTCACAGGCATCCTTATCGGCTGTTGAGTCGGTCACAGTCTGTCCTACCAGGCGCCCGATTGCCACACGCCGGGCCGGTGTCGGTGTCGCCACGTACTCTGGCACCGTGCCGGACGTCGCCCTCGGGGGTTCCCCCAAGCCTCCGACGAGCCTCGTGCGCCGGGCCCGCAAGACCCACCGGGTGCTCGCCGAGACCTATCCGGAGGCAGGCTGCGAGCTCGACTTCGCCACCCCGTTCGAGCTCCTCGTCGCGACCGTGCTGTCGGCTCAGACCACGGATCGGCGGGTCAACGCGGTCACGCCGGTCCTCTTCGCCGCCTACCCCGACGCCACCGCGCTCGCGGCCGCCCCGCGCGAGCACGTCGAGGAGATCATCCGGTCGACGGGCTTCTACCGGGCCAAGACCGACAGCGTCGTCCGGCTCGCCGCGGCCCTGGTCGAGCGGTTCGACGCCGAGGTGCCGCCCCGGCTGCGCGACCTGGTCACGCTGCCCGGGGTGGGACGCAAGACCGCCAACGTGGTGCTGGGCAACGCGTTCGACGTGCCGGGCCTGACCGTCGACACGCACTTCGCGCGGCTCGTGCAGCGCTTCGAGTGGGTCGACCCGGTGACGGCCAAGGACCCGGTCAGGACCGAGCACGCCGTGGCCGCGCTGTTCCCCCGCAAGGACTGGACGATGCTCAGCCACCGCCTCATCTGGCACGGACGCCGCCGCTGCCACGCCCGCAAGCCGGCCTGTGGCGCCTGCCCCGTGGCCCACTGGTGCCCGGCCTTCGGCGCCGGACCCACCGATCCCGTCGAGGCCGAGAAGCTGGTCACCACGCAGGGCCGCGCGTGAGGAGGCTCGCCATCGCCGCCGTCGCGACGGCCTTGCTGCTCACCGCCTGCAGCGACGTCGACACCGGACCGGACAAGCCGACCTTCGGCGGCACGGCCGGTCCCGGCGCCCCCGCCGCAGACCCCGACACCACCGCGGCGCGCGCCGCGGCCCAGGACGCCGGCATCCGCCCGTGCTCCGACCTGCGCCTCGACGACGCCCCCGCCTCCGGTGACGCCGCCCTTCCCGAGCTCGAGCTGGCGTGCCTCGGCGCCGACGGCACGGTCGACCTCTCCCGCCTGCGCGGACCGGCGGTCGTGAACCTGTGGGCCAGCTGGTGCAAGCCCTGCCGCGAGGAGCTCCCGCTGCTCGCCCGGCTCGACGAGCGGACCGGGGACCGGCTCACCGTCGTCGGGATCGACGTGCAGGACAGCGACCCGGAGGCGGCCGTGCGGCTCGCGTCCGACGCCGGCGTCACCTATCCCCAGCTCGTCGACCCGGACTCCACCACGCGCGGTCCGTTGCGCGTCGTCGGCCTGCCGCAGACGGTCTTCGTCGACGCGCAGGGAAGAATGGTCGCCACCGAGCGGGTCCCGTTCACCTCGTACGACGACCTGACCGCCGCCGTCCGTCAGCACCTGGAGGTCCAGCCGTGAGCCCTGAGGCCTCCGCGGGGCGCGCGCCGGCCGACGGCCCCACGCCGTCCGGGCTTCCCGACTGGCTCGTGCCGCTCGCCGACCTGGCCGGCTCGGTGCAGGCCGAGCAGCTGGCACCCCGGTTCCCGCACCCTCCGCCCGACGCCCGACCGGCCGCCGTCCTCATCTGCTTCGCCGACGGTGAGCACGGTCCCGAGCTGCTGCTCACCGAGCGCGCGCCGACGTTGCGCAACCACGCCGGCCAGATCTCCTTCCCGGGCGGGGCGTGCGACCCCGACGACGCCGACGCGGCGGCCACGGCCCTGCGCGAGGCCCAGGAGGAGGTCGGGCTCGACCCCGCCCAGGTCACGGTCTTCGGCACGCTCCCCACGCTCTGGCTGCCGCCCAGCAACTTCGCCGTGACCCCGGTGCTCGGCTACTGGTCGGCGCCGCGTCGGCTCGAGCCGGTCTCGGCGGCCGAGGTGGGGCACGTGATCCACCACCCCCTCCGGCTGCTCGTCGACCCCGACAACCGGTTCAGCGTCGAGCACCCGTCGGGCTGGCGCGGTCCGGCGTTCGAGATCGGCACCGAGATGCCGCTGTGGGGCTTCACCGCCGGCATCATCTCGAGGCTGTTCGAGCGGCTCGGCTGGGCCGAGCCGTGGGACGACACCGTGACCCGCGCCCTGCCCGAGCCGCCGGAGGCGTCGTCATGAGCTCCCTCGACGTCATCATCGCCGTCCTGCTCGTGGCCTACGCGGTCTCGGGGTACGTGCAGGGGTTCGTGGTCAACCTGGTGGCCACCACGGGCCTCGTGGTCGGCGGCGCCGGCGCCATCTGGCTCGTCCCGCGCCTGCTCGACCGGCAGGACCCCTCCCTGACCACCTCGCTGCTGGGCCTCGGCATCGTCATCGGCGCGGCCGCCGTCGGGCAGGCGGTCGGCACGTACGTCGGCACCGACCTGCGCGGCGGCCTCAGGGCCTCGCCCCTGCGCGCGGTCGACGCGGTCGGCGGTGCCGCGCTGAGCATGGTCGCGGTCCTCGTCGCGTCCTGGGCGCTCGGCTACGCGGTCAGCGGCACCTCCATCCCGTACCTGGCCAAGGCGTCGCGCGACTCCACCGTGCTGGCCAAGGTCGACTCCGTCATGCCCGGTGCCGCCACCGACACGCTGCGTGCCTTCAGCCGGACCCTCGACGCGAACCTCTTCCCGCGGTACATCGACCCGTTCGCCGACGAGACCATCACGGCCGTCGGACCGCCCGACGACGCCACGCTCTCGCAGCCGGGGGTGCGCGAGGCGTCGCGCAGCGTGGTCAAGATCCTCGGCTCGGCCGAGTGCGGGCGGGGGATCGAGGGGTCGGGGTTCGTGTACGCCCCGGGTCGCGTCATGACCAACGCCCACGTCGTGGCCGGGGTCGACGACCCGACCGTCACGGTCGAGGGCGAGCGGCGCCTCGACGGGCGCGTCGTCGTCTTCGACCCCGAGCTCGACCTCGCCGTGATCGCCACCGACGACCTCGGCGTGCCCGCCCTCGAGCTCGACACCTCCGGTGTGGCCGGCCAGGAGGCGGCTGTGCTGGGCTACCCCGAGAACGGACCCTTCGACGCGCGGGCGGCCCGGATCCGCTCGCAGCTCACGTTGCGCAGCCCCGACATCTACGACCGCGGACAGGTGCTGCGCGAGGCGTTCTCGGTGCGCAGCCTGGTCCGCTCCGGCAACTCCGGCGGACCGCTCGTGAGCACCGACGGCGCGGTGCTCGGCGTCATCTTCGCGGCCTCGGTGTCCGACAGCTCCACCGGCTACGCCGTCACCGCCGAGCAGGCGCAGGACGACGCACGCGAAGGCATCTCCGCCGACCGGGCCGTCGACACCGGGAGGTGTGCCTGATGCGCGGACTGCTGGCCACGGTGGCCGGGCTCGTGGCCGTGGTGGCGCTCGCCGTCGCCCTCCCGGCGGCCTGGACGAGCACCTACGTCGAGGACCAGGAGGGGTTCGTCTCGCTGTCGCGCGACGTGACCGGGACGGCCGCGGTGCGCGACAGTGCCGCGGCGCTCGTGGCCGACCGGCTCGTGGAGCAGGCCGGCCTGCCCTCGCAGGTGGCCGAGTCCGGACGTCGTCTGCTCGAGGAGGCGGCGGACCGCGCCCTCGCCGACCGCCGCGTCGCCGCCGCCTGGGAGGAGACGCTGCGACGCACGCACGCCGCCCTGCTCGACGACCCGGCCGCCGGCTCGGCCCCCTCGACCGTCCCGCTCGACCTCGCCCCGCTCGCCGCCCTGGTGGCCGACCGCTCCGACGGCCTGGTGCAGGCGCCCGACCAGCTGGTGGTGGAGGTGGCCGGCGGCCCGTCGGGCACCTCGCTGCGTGCCGTCGACGCGAGCCCGCGCCTGGCGCTGGGTGCCGGGGCGGTGGCGGCGGTCGCCGCGGCGGTGGCGCTGCTGGCAGCCCGGCGTCGTTCCGTCGTCCTCGTCTGGCTCGGGGTCGGCGCGGCCGCGGCCGCGGGCGCCGACGCCGCCCTCGCGCGGCTCGTGCGTGACCGCGCGGTCTCCGACGCCGGTGCGAGCGGCCTGCAGGCCGACCTGCTCCGCGCCCTGGCCGACGTCGGCGTGACGTCGTTCGACGGGTGGCTCGTCTGGACCGCCCTCGGCGGGGCCGTGGCGGTCGTGCTCGGCGTGGTCGGCGCGCTCGTGGGGCGGCGCGCGTAGCGGCCGGCTCTAGCGTCGGGCCGCGCCGCTTCCCTGGTGCTGGCCCTTGAGCGCCGCGGGGATCTGCTTGGCGGTGGCGATCGTCTTCTGCGGTGCGCGGATCTTCTTCATGAGCCGCACGCCCACCAGGACCAGGACGCCGGCGAGCAGCACGTAGGCGCCGGCCACGATCAGGAAGCACCACGCGGGGTGCAGGCCGGTCATCGACAGCAGGAACGCGAAGGCGATCGAGACCAGGATGATCACCAGCAGCCCGATGAACCCGGCGACGGCGAAGAGTGCCGCGCCCACGCCGCCGGCCTTCGCGCTGACCACGAGCTCGCTCTTGGCCAGGGCGATCTCGGACTGGACGAGCGCGGAGATGTCACGACTGGCGTCGGCGACGAGCCGACCGATCGTCGGCTCGTCCTGCTGCTCCGGCTGGATCGGTCGCACGGGCTCGCGATGACTCATGACGCCACCCCCGTCGAAGGAGCATGGTACGGGCGTGTCGTCATGACGTGTCGGTGATTCGCTCGCTGGCGCTCGCTCATGGGACGACCCTACCGGCGGTCAGCGGTGTGGCGCGCGGCCACCGGCGGGCCGCGACGACGATCAGGGAGAGGGGTCAGGCACCGAGGAGGCGCAGCAGCACGCCCGTGAGGGAGGCCCCGGCGACCACCGAGGCAGCGAACACGATGTCGATGCGGGATGAGGAGTCCATGGCTCCAGCCTCCCCGGCCCGGATGAGGAACGGCTGAACGGAACCTGACCCGCTGCTGTCGATCCCCCGCCTCCTGCATGACGTACCAGCACGACGCCCCCGCGCCGGGTGGCGTGGGGGCGTCGTGGCGAGCGTGGACCGGGAGGTCAGTCCTCCTGGTTCTTGCTGTCGCCGATGCCGGCGGAGATGAGGTCCATCACCGACGAGTCGGCCAGGGTGGTGGCGTCGCCGACCTCGCGGTTCTCGGCGACGTCGCGCAGCAGGCGGCGCATGATCTTGCCCGACCGGGTCTTGGGCAGCTCGGGCACGACCATGATCTGGCGCGGCTTGGCGATCGGGCCGATCTCCTTGGCCACGTGGTTGCGCAGCTCGGCGACCACGTCCTCGCCCCCGTCACCCGCGGACTCCCGGAGGATGACGAACGCGCACACGGCCTGGCCGGTGGTCTCGTCGGCGGCACCGACCACGGCCGCCTCGGCGACCTTCGGGTGCGAGACGAGCGCCGACTCGATCTCGGTGGTCGAGAGCCGGTGGCCCGAGACGTTCATGACGTCGTCGACCCGGCCGAGCAGCCAGATGGCGCCGTCGTCGTCCTTCTTGGCGCCGTCGCCGGCGAAGTAGTAGCCCTGGGCCTTGAACCGCGACCAGTAGGTCTCCTCGTAGCGGTCGTCGTCGCCCCAGATGGTGCGGAGCATCGACGGCCACGGCTCGGTGATCACCAGGTAGCCGCCCTCGCCGTTGCCGACGGGGTTGCCGGCGTCGTCGACGACCTCGGCGGTGATGCCGGGGAACGCCGTCATCGCCGATCCCGGCTTGGCGGCGGTGACGCCGGGCAGGGGGGTGATCATGTGGGCGCCGGTCTCGGTCTGCCACCACGTGTCGACGATCGGGGTCGCCCCGGCGCCGATGGTGTCGCGGTACCAGACGTAGGCCTCGGGGTTGATCGACTCACCGACCGTGCCGAGGATCCGCAGGCTCGAGAGGTCGTGCTCGGCGGGGATCTGCTCGCCCCACTTCATGCACGTGCGGATCGCGGTGGGCGCGGTGTAGAAGAGGCTGACCTTCTTGTCGGCGATGATCTCCCACCAGCGGCCCTTGTGCGGGGTGTCGGGGGTGCCCTCGTACAGCACCTGCGTGGCGCCGTTCGCCGTCGGGCCGTACGTGATGTAGGAGTGTCCGGTGATCCAGCCGACGTCGGCGGTGCACCAGTACACGTCGTCGCTCTTGTGGTCGAACGTCGCCCAGAACGTGTACGCCGCCTGGGTCAGGTAGCCGGCCGACGTGTGCAGGATGCCCTTGGGCTTGCCCGTGGTGCCCGACGTGTACATGACGAAGAGCGGGTGCTCGCTGTCGAACTCGGTGAAGCGGTGGTCGGTGGACGACTCGTCGACGACCTCGTGCCACCACACGTCGACGTCACCGTTCCACGGGACGTCCTCGCCGGTGCGGCGGACCACGAGCACGTTCTCGACGGGCGAGGCGTCGCCCAGCTTCGCCAGCGCCTCGTCGACGGCAGGCTTGAGCGCGGAGGCCTTGCCGCGGCGGTAGCCGCCGTCGGCGGTGATGACCAGCTTGGCCTCGCAGTCCTCGACCCGGCTCGCGAGCGCGTCGGAGGAGAAGCCGCCGAAGACGACGGTGTGGACGGCGCCGACGCGTGCCGAGGCGAGCATCGCGATGACGGCCTCGGGGATCATCGGCATGTAGATGGCGATCCGGTCGCCGGCCTCGACGCCGAGCTCCTCGATGGCGTTGGCGGCCTTGGACACCTCGTCCTTGAGCTGGGCGTAGGTCAGGTCGCGCGTGTCGCCGGGCTCGCCGACGAAGTGCAGGGCCACCTTCTCGCCGTCGCCGTTCTCGACGTGGCGGTCGACGCAGTTGTACGCCACGTTCAGCTTCCCGCCCACGAACCACTTCGCGAAGGGCGGGTTGCTCCAGTCGAGCACCTCCTCGAAGTCGGTGCCCCACGTGAGGCGGTGCGCGGCGTCGGCCCAGAAGCCGAGGCGGTCGGCGTCGGCGGACTCGTACACGTCGGCCTTCACGTTGGCCTGCGCGGCCAGGTCGGCGGGCGGCTCGAAGACGCGGTCCTCACGGGACAGGTTGCTGATGCCGTGCTCGCTCACAAGGTTCTCCTCGATCAGGGGGTACGTCTGCATGGTGGCTCAGGTGACAGGGTGCTTCAACTGCGGTTGCGCGGGGGTTGCCCGTTCGCCGGCACCGAGGTCGCTGCACCGGTGCCGTGGTGGCGGTGTCGTCGTGCGGGGTCGGGACGCCCCTGGACACGTCCCGACCCCACCCTTGCGCGTGCGGGGGGCCGGCGCGAACCGGGCCCCCGCGACGTCACTTCTCGGCGCCCGCTCCGGTGAGGGACCGGACCTCGAGCTCGGCGAACCGTGCCTCGCTCTCGGTCTCCTTCGAGGTGACCGTGCCCAGCCAGCCCATGAAGAAGCCGAACGGGATCGAGACGATGCCGGGGTTCTGCAGCGGGAACCAGGCGAAGTCCACCGTCGTGAACAGTGCCGTCTCCGAGCCCGACACCACGGGGCTGAAGACGACCAGCCCCACGGCTGACACGAGTCCGCCGTAGATGCTCCACGTCGCTCCGCGGGTGTTGAACCGCTTCCAGAACAGGTTGTAGAGCAGGGCCGGCAGGTTCGCCGAGGCCGCGACCGCGAAGGCCAGCGCCACCAGGAAGGCGACGTTGAGCTTCTGGCCGGGGATGGCCAGGGCGATCGCGACGCCGCCGATGAAGAAGGCCGCGATCCGCGCCACCTTCACCTCCTGCGCCCCGGTGACCTCACCCTTCTTGATCACGTTGGCGTACAGGTCGTGCGCGACCGACGACGCCGACGTCAGCGTCAGGCCGGCGACCACCGCGAGGATCGTCGCGAAGGCGACGGCCGAGATGAGGGCCAGCAGGATGGCGCCACCTGTCGTGCCGGCGCCACCACCGACGGCCTCCGCGAGCAGCGGGGACGCCAGGTTGCCGCCGGACTCGACGATGCGGTCCTTCGCGTCGCCCGTGACGAGCGCCGCGGCACCGAAGCCGAGGACGAGCGTCAGCAGGTAGAAGGTGCCGATGATGCCGATCGCCCAGAGCACCGAGACGCGGGCCTGCTTGGAGGTGGGCACCGTGTAGAAGCGCACCAGGATGTGCGGCAGGCCGGCCGTGCCGAGCACCAGCGCGATGCCGAGCGAGACGAAGTCGATCTTGCTCGTCAGGCTGACGCCGTACTTGAGGCCGGGCTCGAGGAAGGCGCTGCCCTGGCCGCTGTTGTCGGCCGCCTGGCCGAGCAGGTCGGACAGGTTGAAGTTGAACTTCGCGAGCACGAGGGCGGAGATGAGGATCGTGCCGAACATCAGCAGCACGGCCTTGACGATCTGCACCCAGGTGGTGCCCTTCATGCCACCGAACACGACGTACACGATCATCAGCACCCCGACGCCGGCGATGGTGAAGTTCTTCGCCGCCGCGGAGTCGACGCCCAGCAGGAGTGCCACGAGGGCGCCCGCGCCGACCATCTGGGCCAGGAGGTAGAAGATCGACACGACGATCGTCGACGTGGCCGCCGCGGTACGGACGGGCCGCTGCCGCATGCGGTAGGCGAGCTGGTCGGCCATGGTGAAGCGGCCGGAGTTGCGCAGGAGCTCGGCGATGAGCAGCAGCGCCACGAGCCAGGCGACGAGGAACCCGATGGAGTACAGGAAGCCGTCGTAGCCCGAGAGCGCGATGGCGCCGGAGATGCCGAGGAACGAGGCGGCCGACATGTAGTCGCCGCCGATGGCGAAGCCGTTCTGGAGGCCGCTGAAGGACCGTCCACCGGCGTAGTAGTCGGCGGCCGTCTTGGTGTTGCGGCTTGCCCAGAAGGTGATGCCGACGGTCAGGAGGACGACGAGGAGGAACAGCGTCGCCGTGAGGGCCTGGTGGCTGCCGGAGTCCGAGGAGGCGGCGGCGATCAAGGTCTGCGTGCTCACTGGCCGACCTCCTTGTCGAAGCCGACGAGCAGCTCGCCCGCGATGGGATCCATCTCGCGGGCCGAGTAGCGGGCGTACCACCAGGCGATGCCGAAGGTGGTCGCGAACTGCAGCAGGCCGAACAGCAGGGCGATGTTGATGTTGCCGAACACCTTGGTGCCCATGAATCCGGGCGCCCAGTTCGAGCACACGACGTAGAGGAGGTACCAGAGCATGAACGTCACCGTCATCGGGACGACGAACTTCAGGTACCGCCGCCGGAGCTCTGCGAACTCCGGCGTGGAATGGATGCGCTCGTAGGCCGCATGGACCTCGGGCGTGATCTTCTCAGCCACGGGTGGGCACCTCGTCTTCTGCGTGGGGTGGATGTCTGACCGGAGGGAACCGTCGCCGGTGTGACGTGGGTCCCACGGAGCGACGCTAGGGAGCGCGCACACCTGTGCGCCAGGTCACAACGACTCCTGTGCGGTCGGTGCCACGAGGGCTGCGGTGCGCGGCGCGGACGGTGCGACGAGCGGCGGTTCACGCGCGACGAGCGGTGTCGCTCTCTCCCACCCAGGGGTGGATCGTCAGCGAGGTGTCCGTGGTCGAGGATCCACCGATGCAGCCCCTGGTGGTGAGGATCCACCGATGGGGAGGGGTCAGCGCTGGACGTCGATGCGCTCGGGGGTGTGCAGGCGCACCATGGTGCGGGCGACGGTGCTCGGGACGCGGTCGCGCGTGAGCAGCGAGACGCCGATCATGAGACCGAAGCCGACGGGCACGCTCCACATGGCCGGCTGTGCGGCGAGGGTGCCCACCCAGCCGTCGGGACGGGCGGAGATGGCCACCACGGTGCCGAGCAGGGCGCTGAGGCCGCCCCCGGCCATGCCCGCCAGGGCACCCGGCGCCGTGAGCCCGCGCCACCAGATCCCGAGCACGAGCAGCGGGCAGAACGTCGAGGCGGCCAGGGCGAAGGCGAACGTCACCGAGCTCGCGACCGGGATCGGCTCGGCCACGAGGGCGAGGCCCAGCGGCACGAGCACGCAGACGGCCGCCGCGAGGCGCAGCGACGTGATGGGCGAGACCCGCCCGGCCAGCGGGCCGGCCGACGCGAGGCTCTGGCCGACGACGCCGGCGATCGCCATCGTCAGCCCGGAGGACGTGGAGAGGAACGCCGCGAACGCCCCCGCGGTCACGAGGGCCGAGAGCACCTCGCCGAGACCACCGCCGAGCACCCGTCCGGGCAGCTCGAGCACCACGGTGTCCGCCCGCCCGGAGGTCACCAGGTCCGAGGCGTACACCCGGCCGAGGACCCCGTAGACGGTCGGCAGGAGGTAGAAGCCGCCGATCAGTGCCAGCACGATGAGCGTGGTGCGACGCGCCGCATGACCGTCGGGGTTCGTGTAGAAGCGCACCACCACGTGCGGCAGGCCCATCGTGCCGAGGAACGTCGCGATCATCACCGAGTACGTCGTGTAGAGGCCCTGGGCGTCCGTGGTGCCCCACGGCTCGAACCAGGCCTCGGGCGCGACCGGGGACGGGGCGCCGTCGAGCGCCCACGCGCGCAGCAGGAAGACGGCGGGCACGAGGAGGGCGGTCAGCTTGAGCCAGTACTGGAAGGCCTGCACGAAGGTGATGCTCCGCATGCCGCCGGCCACGACGTTGACCACGACGATCGTCGCGACCAGGGCCATCCCCAGCCAGCCGGGTGCGCCGCTGACGGTCCGCAGCGTCAGCCCGGCGCCCTGGAACTGCGGCATCAGGTACAGCCAGCCCACGCCGACCACGAGGAGGGTGGCCGCCCGACGCACCGCCTTCGACTGCAGCCGGACCTGCGCGAAGTCCGGGATCGTGTACGCACCGGAGCGGCGCAGCGGTGCGGCGACGAGCACGAGCAGCAGCAGGTACCCCGCGGTCCAGCCGATCGGGTACCAGAGCACGTCGGGCCCCGAGGCGAGCACGAGCCCGGCGACCCCGAGGAACGAGGCGGCCGAGAGGTACTCGCCGCCGATCGCCGAGCTGTTGAGCGCCGGTGAGACCGAGCGCGACGCCACGTAGAAGTCGCTCGTCGTGCGGCTCACCCGCAGGCCGAAGGCCCCGATGCCGAGCGTGGCGATCGACACGAGCGCCACGGCCGCCACGGCGTAGGACGTGTTCACCGGTGCTCGGCCGCCTCGACGAGGGCGGCGAAGTCGGCCTCGGCGCGCTCGGCCCGCCGCACGTACACCCAGCCGACGAGCAGCAGCGCGGGGTAGACGAGCACGCCGAGGACGATCCACGGCAGCGGCACCGGTCCCACCTGGGTGCGGGCGAGGCCCGGCAGGAGCGTGAAGGCGAGCGGCAGCGACCCGATGCCCACGGCCAGGAGCGTGACGACGGCCAGCGCCGAGCGCAGCTGGGTGCGCACGAGCGAGCGGATGTACACCTCGCCGACGCCGGTCTCCTCGTCGATCTCCTCCCGTGCGCTGCGGCGCACGTGCGCCGGGGCCGTCGACAGCGGGCTCGTGATCCGCACCCGCCCCGACGACGGGGGCTGCTCGGGCGTCGCGTCCACGTCAGCGGCTCCGGTCGTGGATCCGGTCGCGCAGGAGCGGTGTGTGGCGTCGGGAGACCTGCAGCTCGGTGAGCTCGTCGCCGCGGGGCACCACCACGCTGCAGCGGCCGGCCTGCATGCGGACCTCGCGGACGTGTGCGAGGTTCACGGCGATGCTGCGGTGGATGCGCACGAAGCCGGCCTCGGACCAGGCGTCGACGAGGCCGGTCAGGGGGGTGCGCAGCAGGTGGCCGTGGCCGTCGGCGGTGTGCAGGCGCACGTAGTCGCCCTGCGCCTCGACGTGCGTGATGGTGGAGCGCCGCACGAAACGGGTCACGCCACCGAGCTCGACGGGGATCGTCTCGTCGGTCTCGGGTGTCGCCTCCCCGACGTCGACGGCCCGCCGGATGCTCTCGCGCAGACGCTCCTCGCGGATGGGCTTGAGGAGGTAGTCGACGGCGCCCAGCTCGAAGGCGTCGACCGCGTGGTTGTCGTGCGCCGTGACGAACACGATCCGCGGCGGCGTGCGGAACTGCCCGACGATGCGGGCCACGTCGATGCCGGACAGGCCCGGCATCGCGACGTCGAGGAACGCGAGGTCGATCCGGTCGGCCTCGAGCTTGCGCAGGGCCTCGGCCCCGGAGCGGGCCGTCTCGACGACGCCGACGCGGTCGTCGCGCCCGAGCAGGTAGACGAGCTCGTCGAGCACGGGCTGCTCGTCGTCGACGACGAGCGCGCGCAGGCCCGGAGCGGGCTCGGCGTGGCGCGTGCCGGCGACGTCGTCCATCCGGGGAGTGTAGAGCGACATCACGTCCGCGCGTCGGGCGAGAACTTCGGGATCCGCAGCGAGACCTTCGTGCCGAGGCCGGGTGCCGTCTCGACCACGATCCCGTGGTCGTTGCCGTAGACGGCGCGCAGGCGCTGGTCGACGTTGGCCAGCCCGATCGACCCGCCGCTCGCCCGGCCGGCGAGGGCCTCGCGCACCACGTCGGGGTCGCTGCCCACGCCGTCGTCCTCGATCTCGATGAGACAGGCGGTGCCGACGTCGCGCGCGACGACCGTGATGTGTCCGGGGCCGTCCTTCGGCTCGATGCCGTGGCGCACCGCGTTCTCGACGAGGGGCTGCACCGCCAGGAAGGGCAGGGCGACGTTGAGCACCTCGGGCGCCACGCTCGACGTCACGCGCAGGCGGTCCCCGAAGCGGGCGTTCTCCAGCGCCAGGTAGCGCTCGATCGACAGCAGCTCGTCGGCGAGGGTCGTGAAGTCGCCGTGGCGACGGAAGGAGTAGCGCGTAAAGTCCGCGAACTCCAGGAGCAGGCCGCGCGCCCGCTCGGGGTCGGTCCGCACGAAGGAGGCGATCGCGCCGAGGGAGTTGTAGATGAAGTGGGGGGAGATCTGGGCCCGCAGGGCGCGCAGCTCGGCCTCCATGAGCGCGGTCCGCGACGCGGCCAGCTCGCTCAGCTCGAGCTGGCTGGACATCCAGCGGGCCACCTCGGTGGTGGCTCGGACGATGCCGGCGGCGGGGTGGCTCGTGAGCACCACGAGCGTGCCGACGACCAGCTCGTCGACCACGAGCGGGGCGACCACCGCGCGGTCGGAGGCCTGGGTACGGCCCTCGGCCAGCACGGCCTCCACGAGGGGCGCGGCCAGGGCGTGGTCGCCCTCGCCCGAGGAGGCGAGCACGCCGGTGCCGTCGGTCAGTGCGGCGGGAGCCCCGCCCAGCAGGGCCCGGACGTGGGGCAGGGCGCCGGCTGCGCCGTCGGCGTCCAGCCCGGCCCGCAGGGCCGGAGCGGCCAGCGAGGCGGTGTGCAGGGTGGCGTAGGTCGCCAGGTCGTCGGGCCCACCGAGGGCGGCGTCGGGGCGGCGTGACCTGACCCAGACGAGCCCCACGAGCGCCGTCACCATCACGCCGACGACGGCACCGAGCAGCGCATCCATCCCAGGACCGTAGCGCCTGGGTCGCGCAGTGGCGGTCGGTCGCGGTCGGGCTGCGTCGCTGTGGCTGGGCGTCGGGGCGGGGCTGCGTTGCTGTGGCTGGGCGTCGGGGCGGGGCTGCGTTGCTGTGGCTGGGCGTCGGGGCGGGGCTGCGTTGCTGCGGCTGGGTCTCGCGGCGGCCTCCGAAAGGCCTCGACGGAGCGGGAGCGTCGGGCTCGTCCGAGCTCCCCGGCCCCCACTCCGCGTTGTGACGACTTCGCGTCGATCTCGCGGCGATCGATCGACTCCAACGCGTCAGAACGCGCGTTCTGGACAGTTCCGGGGCGTTCGAACCCCTCCGACCGCCCCGGAAGTGTCCGAATCGGGGGCCGCGGCCCGGGAGCCCCGCCGATGCGCTGGGTCCGCTCCGGTCGAGGCCCTTTCGGAGCCCACCGCCACGATGGCGGCAACCGGCGCAGCCCCGACCCCGGGCTCGGCCACCCTCGGCGGGTTTCGGACAGTTTCGGGGCGTTCGAACCCCTCCAACCGCCCCGGAAGTGTCCGAATCAGGGGCCCGTCAGTCGCCGAGGCCGCGCGCGGCGAGGGCGTCGCCGACATCGTGGGCGTGGGCGACCGTGCGCACGGCGAACGGCGCGAGGGTGGCGCGGGGGCTGCGCTCGAGGCCCCGCGCCTTGGCGGCCTCGCGGGTCTCGTCGAACAGCGTCATGACGGTGGGGATGGAGGAGATCGCCAGCGAGAAGGCGAGCGCGACGCGTTCGGGATCGACCCCGAGGGGGCGCAGCACGCCCGCGATGCGCACGATCGCGTCGAGCAGGTCGTCGGTGGCGGTCGTCGCGGTGAAGGTCGTGGCGAGCACGACGAGGGTCAGCGTCGTCGCCACGATCTCGACGGCCACCGGCCAGCCCCGCTGCCACGTCTGGAAGGCCGCCAGGACGGCGAGCACGGCGAGGAGCGGGCGGATCCCCAGGGCCAGCGAGCGCCACGGCACCCCGGCGTGCACGGCCACGCCGGTCGCGAGGCCGAGCGCGACGACCGGTGGCCAGGGCCCGCGCAGGGCCACCACCAGCACGCCGACGACCACGACCCCGAGCAGCTTGCGACCGGTCGGGACCCGGTGCCAGATCGAGTCACCGGGCACGTGCAGCCCGAGGGGGAGGGCCCGCCTCATCGACGCCGCCTCATCGACGCCGCCTCATCGTCGGGCGCTCTCGACGTAGTGCGCCACGGCGGCCTCAGGGTCGGCGTCGACGCTCACGCGCCCGTCCTCGACCACGAGCGCCCGGTCGCAGCGGCGCGCGAGGGCGAGGTCGTGCGTGACGAGGACGAGCTGCTGGGGCATGGAGAGCAGGCGTTCCTCCACCGCGCGGGCGTTGCGCAGGTCCAGCAGGGTGGTCGGCTCGTCGGCGACCACGACGGACGGCTCGCAGGCGAGCACGCCGGCGAGGGCCAGCATCTGCTGCTGACCGCCCGAGAGCGCGTGGACCGACGTGTCGGCGTGCTCGCCCAGGCCGATGTCGGCGAGCACGGCACGGGCGCGGGCCTCGCGCTCGCGCTTGTCGGGGACGTGACGGCGCAACGACAGCGCCACGTCCTCGAGCACGGTCGGCATCACGAGCTGCGCGGACGGCTGCGTGAACACGAAGCCCACGCGGCGACGCACCGCAGGACCGTCGGTGGCCACGTCGAGCCCGTCGACCCGCACGGTGCCGGTCGACGCGGTGACCAGACCGTTCACCAGCCGCGCGAGCGTGGACTTGCCCGAGCCGTTGGCGCCCACGACGACGACCCGCTGCTCGGTGAGGCGCGCGCTGACGTCGCGCAGCAGCGTCACGTGACCGTCGGCGGTGGGGGCCGTGACAGTGACGTCGGTCAGCTCGATCGTCGCCATGGGGTCAGTCTCGCCCAGCCGTCACGGGGTCCTCGCCGGGGTCATCGCCGCGTGAGCAGCTGCGGGAACGCGCGGTGCACGGCGGCGGCCACGACCGCGGCGACGGCGAGCTTGACCAGATCGGCCGGCACGTAGACCGCGGCGCCCTTGAGCGTCGTCCAGAGCGGGGTGTCGGCGTAGAGGGCGATGCCCAGACCGCCGGCGAACCAGCAGATCGCCTCGCCGACCAGCCCCCCGACGGCGACGACGGCGGCCGTCACGGCCACGCCGGCGGCCCGGGCGCGCTCGACCGCGAAGCCGACCGCGAGGGCCACGAACGGGAACGACCACAGGTACCCGGCGGTGACGCCGACGAACGGGGCGAGCCCGGCCTGGCCGCCGGCGAGCACCGGCAGACCGATCGCGCCCAGCGCCAGGTAGAGCGCGATGGCCAGGAACCCGCGCCGTGCGCCGAGCACCCCGCCGGCCAGGAAGACGGCGAACAGCTGCAGGGTGACCGGCACCCCGTTGACGCCGAAGGGCAGGGCGGCCACCACGGCGCACACCGCGGTGAGAGCGGCGAACACCGCCACGAGCGCGAGGTCGGTCGTGCTGAGGCGGCGTGAGCGCGGCGAGGTGGTGCTGGACTCGTGGGTGCTGGTGCTGGGCATCGTGCGTCCTTCGGCCGGTGGTCGGGGGGAGGTGACCAGGAGACTGAACAGCGTTCAGGTGAACGCCGTTCAGGTAGTGTGGCACATCCGCGACCCGACCGGGAGGAGACCACCGTGGCGAACAGCCTCGACGACGTCGTGGCGGGCTCCCTGCGCGTGCTGGACTCCTACGGCCTGGAGTTCTGCACCATGCGCCGGGTGGCCGCCGAGCTCGGCGTGCAGCCCGGTGCGCTCTACCACCACGTGGCCGACAAGCAGACCCTCCTGGGCCTCATGGCCGACCGGATCGTGGCCGACGTGCAGGTCGACGCGGACCTCGCCGCCACGTCGACCCGGCTGCGCGCCGCGATGCTGGCCGTGCGCGACGGTGCCGAGGTGGTGGCCACGACCGCCGCGTTCCGGCTCGGGGTCTTCGCGCTCGAGGAGGCGCTCGCCGCGCACAGCGACCGCGACGTCGCCCGCACCCTGCTGCTCTACGTCGTGGGGCACACCCAGGCCACCCAGCTGCACCGCCAGGCCGCCGCCGTCGGCATCGTCGAGGCCGACCCCGACCTCGACGCCTCGTTCCAGCGCGGGCTCGCCATCATCCTGCGGTGAGCGCACCGCAGGGCCAGTCCCGCCGAAGCGGCCCCGCCCCACGTCGGCGTTGCTAGCCTGCGCCTGTGCGGATCGCCTTCCTGGGGAACGGGATGACGGGCTACCTCGATGCCCAGTACCGAGCCCTCCATGCCCTCGGCCACGACCTGCTCGTGGTGCAGCCCGGTTCGCCCGACGTGGCCGTGGGCGCCATGCGCGACACCGCGTTCGGCGACCTCGGCATCGGCGAGTACGCCGACCACCTGCTGTGGTCGAGCGAGCCGACCCGTGCCGAGCTGGTCGAGCGGGTCTCCCGCTTCGACCCTGACGCGGTCGTGATGAGCGCGTGGAACTTCTCGCGGTCCTACCGCGCGGTGATGCGTGCGGTCCCGTCGTCGGTCGTGCGCATCCTGGTCATGGACAACCTCTGGCGTGGGGCCCCGCGGCAGTGGCTCGGCCGCGCCGTGAGTCGCTGGTACGTGGCGACGGTGGCCGACGTGGCGATGGTGCCGAGCGAGCGCAGCGAGATCTACGCCCGCATGCTGGGCTTCGGCCCGGGCGACGTGATCCGCGGCTCGCTCACGGCCGACGACGCCGTCTTCCACAGCGCCGAGCGCACGGCCGAGGAGATCGGGTCCCGGCGGCGCTTCCTGTGGTGCGGGCGCCTCGTCGACCACAAGGGCGTGGACGTCCTGGCCGGCGCCTACCGTCGCTACCGCGAGCTCACCGACGAGCCCTGGTCGTTGGACGTCGTCGGCATGGGACCCCAGGCAGACCTGCTGGACGACCTCGAGGGTGTCGTCCGGCACGGCTTCCTCGCCCCGCCGGAGGTGGCCGACCTGATGCGTCGCTCCTCGTGCTTCGTGCTGCCGTCGCACATCGAGCCCTACGGCGTGGTCGTCCACGAGGCCGCGGCGTGCGGCCTGCCCGTGCTCACCACCGACTTCGCCGGTGCTGCCGCCGGGTTCGTGCAGGACGGCGCCAACGGCTGGGTGGTCCCGGCGGGCGACGTCGAGGCGTGGGCCCGCGCGATGGTGCGCACGAGCGAGCTCCCCGCCGAGCGGCTCGCCGCGTTCTCGGACGTGAGCAGGTCGCTCGCCCGTCGCACGACCCCGGCCACCTGGGCCGCGAACCTCGCCGAGCAGGTCGAGCGTCGACGAGCGGCCGGCGGGGGTCGGCTCAGCGTGGGGGCTTGATCCAGAGCGCGGTGTCCCACACCCCGTTGGTGGTCCAGAGACGGCGCCATCCACCGGTGCGCTCGGCGAACTCCGCCCAGGGGGTCGTCGCCGGACGGCTCACGTGCCACGGGGAGCGTGTGGTGGACGGTAGGTAGGTCTCGGCGTTGTCGAGCACCAGCAGGCCGCCCGGTCGCAGCAGGGAGAGCGCGCGCAGAGCGCATCGGTCGCGGTACTCGCCGTCGACGAGCACGAGGCCCAGCGACTCCGGCTCCAGCTCGGGCACCGCGCCGACGTAGGCCGCCTCGTGCTCGGGGGTCTCGTAGCCCAGCTCGTCGAACGGCACGAGGTGCAGGTCGACGTTCGTGATCCGCTCCGTGCGCAGCCTCGCCGCGAGGTCGTCGTGCCAGGCCCGTGCCCCCTCGATCGAGGTCACGGAGGCGAGCCGCTGGGCCAGCCAGAGGGTGGTGCCGCCCGAGCCCCACTCGAGGGCGCGGTCGTCGGGGAGCAGCAGCTCGTCCAGCGCCTCCAGGGCGTCGGCCGTGATCCACGGTGGCTTGTCCGCGCGGCGGGCCGCCCACCGCGTGGACAGCGCGTCGGCGACCGTGCGCGGGAGCGTGCGTGGCCGCAGCTGCAGCGTCGGCGCCAGGTGGCCCGGCCGGCCGGCCGCCCACTGCGGGTGGCGACGCCGCCAGACCGATGTCGCCAGGGCGGACGTCACTCTTCCCGGTGGCATGGCAGGAGCATAGGGCAGCGTCAGCAGGTCGGACGTCAGCGGATCGCCTCGACGGCCATCTGCGCGCCGCCCTCCTCCACCCGGTTGTCGAGCCCGTCGAGCTCGGGGTGGTCGCTGCGTCCGAGCTCGGCGCGGGCGACCGACGAGAACCCGGCGCGGGTCAGCTCGGCCGCGAGGGTGGCGTCGTCGTACACGTAGCCCTCGTGGTGGCCGAACGAGGCGATCGGGATCCGGACCCAGTCGAGCGGGTGCTCCACCGTCAGCCCCATCTCCTCGTAGACACGTGCCTCGGCGTCGCCCCGCGGGGACGTGCCCGCGAGGTAGCGGTCGACGTGGGCGCGCAGGTCGGGGGTGACGAAGCGGATGACGCCGCCCGGGCGCAGGCACCGGTGCGCCTCGGCCATGAGGGCGCGGCCGGCCTCGAGCGGCAGGTGCTCGATGACGTTGTCGGAGTAGACGTGGGAGAGGGCGCCGTCCTCGATCGGCCACGGGGCCGTGGCGTCGAGGTAGAGCCGGGTGACCGCGTTGACGTTCGTGACCACCCAGCCCGGCCGGGGCTCGATGCCGCCGATCTCGAGCTTGAACGGACGCGCCGCCGACGCAAGGGCTCGACTCGCCCTCGCGCGGGCGAGCGGGGTGTTGGCGGCCATCACGGCGGGACGGACCACGGATCGGACTCGAGGGTGCACGGATGTCTTCCTAGCGGTCGTGGGAGGTGAGGACGAAGAGACCGTCGACCTGCAGGAGGCGACCGTCCTGGTCGGAGAAACCGGGCTCGAGCTGCTGGAGCCGGTAACCGGCCGAGGCCAGGTCCTGCACGAGCTCGTCGTGCAGCCGCTGGCCGGCGTAGAGCTCGACGAACGACAGCTCCAGCTGCACGGCCCCGAACCGGCCGAGGAGGTGGCCGGCGCCGGCGAGCACCTCGTCCTCGAAGCCTTGCGTGTCGATCTTGAGCAGGGTGCGCGCGGGGTCGATGCCGTGCTCCTGGACGATCGCGGCGACGGTCGTGACGGGCACCGTCTCGCTCGCGACGTAGTCCGACCCGGGTGCCGCGGTGCGGTGCTTGTCGGTCATGGCGCGGATCGAGGAGGAGAAGGAGTTGGCGGAGACGTTGATCCGCGTGCTGCCTGGCTCCGCACCGACCGCCGTGTGGTGCACCGACCACGCCGGGTCCTTGGCCGCCCTGGCGCTGAGCACCGCGTACGCGCCGGCCAACGGCTCGAAGCCGTGGATCGTCCCGCGGAAGCCTGCGCTGCGCAGGAGCGTGGCGAACTGCCCGACGTTGGCTCCGACGTCGAGCACCGTGTCGATGTCGCGCGAGCGGAGGGTCTGGGCGAGGTGCGAGGAGTAGGAGCCGCGACCGATCTGGAGGTCGGCGCGCTGCAGGGCTCGTCGCAGCGCGAGCTTGGCGGTCTCGCGCACGCGGTTGGCGATGGTCTGGTCGGTCACGGGGCTCCCTCGGGCCGGGGTCGGCACCCGTTCAACCGTCGAGCGCTGGGGAGGTTACGTGCGTTCGCGCGGCGGGTGGGGCCAGGCCGCGGCCCGAGCTCGCTCACGTCCGGACGAACACGCCGTCGGCCTGCAGCAGGCGCCCGGACGGGTCGCTGAACCCGGCGTCGATGGCGGCCATGGTGAACCCGTGGTCGTAGGCGAACGAGACGGCCTCGTCGACCAGCATGCCGCCGGAGTACAGCGGCACGAACGACAGCTCGAGCTGGAGCCCGACGGCCCGCTCGAGCATCGTCGGGCCGCCCGCGAGCACCTCGCGCTCGAAGCCCTGGGTGTCCAGCTTGAGGAACGGTCGACGGGCGGGGTCGTCGGCGAGCTCGTCGTCGAGCCGCGCCACCGTGATGGTCTCGGTGGCGACGTAGCCGACCTCGGGTGCCGCGGCCACGTGACGCTCGTCCATCGGCAGCAGCGAGCTGCTGTCGCTGTTGGAGGCGACGTTGATCTCGGCCTCGCCGGGGGAGGAGCCGAGTGCCCGGTTCCGCACGTCCCAGGCGGGGTCGTCGGCGGCGGCCGCCGCGAGGTCGGCGTAGGCGGCGGCGAGCGGCTCGAACGAGACGAGCCGTCCGGTGTACCCGAACGAGCGCACCTCGCGGGCGAACCCACCTCGGGCCGCACCCACGTCGACGACGAGGTCGACACCGGCGGCCGCCAGGATCCTCTGGCGCCGGGCGCCCGGGTGACGACGCAGCGCGAGGCCCCGTCGGGCCAGCGTCTCGACGGCGGTGCTCCTGAGCCAGGACATCGACACTCCTCTCGGAACCGGTCGGGAGGTCCCGGGGACGAATGTAGTCTTGGCGCGCCTCAGGACGACGACAGGAGCGCGCATGGCGGACCACGTGGCGACGCTCGTCGTGGATCCGGACCACACGGGACACCACTTCCAGTCCGTCTCCTTCGTCGTCGAGCAGGCGGTGCTCGGCGGTCCGGTGGTGCTGCTGACGTCGCACGGGGCCCGGGGCACCGAGGAGTTCGCGGCCCACCTCGCGGAGCTGCACGACGCCGGACGGGTCGAGGTCGTGGAGGCGCTCGACGGAGTCCTGCCGGCCACCGATGCCGTCGCGCGGGAGGTGGCCCGGGTCTGCCGCGAGCGCGGCGACGTCGGGCACGTGCTCGTCATGGACGGTGACCAGCCGCTCAAGCGCTGGTGGCTCGTGGCCCCCCGGGCGTTGAAGGACCTGCCGACGCGGCCCCGCGTGACCTTCATGCTCACCCGCTACCCGGCCCGGCTCGCGCTCACCGACCGCACCGGTTGGCGGCTGCGCGTGCCGAAGGCCACCCTGGCGCTCGCCGCCATGGCCCGACGGTGCCTGCACCGCGTCGTCGGGTTCTCCGGGCGCGACGACGTCGGGACCGGCTGGGTGGTCCGACGGATCGGCGATCCCAACGACGGGACCGCGCACGCCTCCGAGCGTGCACGGTGGCGGGCCGAGCTCGACCTGCCGCTCGACGCCCGGCTCGTCGGAGTCTTCGGGTTCGTCAGCGAACGCCGCAACGCGCCGATGATCCTCGACGCCCTCGTGGCGGAGGACCTGGACGCGGTCCTCGTGGTCGCCGGCGCGCTCACGCCGGAGGTCCGTGCCTGGGTCGAGGGTCTGGCGCCCCACCCGCGCGAACGCCTCCTCGTCCGCGACGCCTACCTCGACAACCCGACGCTCGACCGCTACATCGCCGCCATGGACGCGATCCCGCTGCTGCTCACCAACAACGGCCCGAGCGGCATCATGGGCAAGGCCGAGTCGGCCGGGGTCCCCGTGGTCACCGCCGGGTCCGTGGTGCGCGCCCGCGAGGCCCGTGCCCTGGGGGCGGGCGAGGCGTGCGACCTCGAGGTCGCGTCGGTCGGTCGGGCCCTGCGCACCGTGCTCGCACCGGGGTACCGGGTGACGACCAGGGAGAGCGACCTCGTCACGCCCGCCCGATACGCCCGCGCCATGCTCGGTACGTCGGAGCCGCGCGGACGACCGGACGAGAACCCGTGACGACCACCCAGGAGAGTGGGCGCTGGGGGGAGCGGATCGCCTGGCTCGCCGTCGTCAGCGGTGGCTTCGTCGTGCAGCTGCTCATGACGGTCAGCGGCGTGATCTCCGCCCGTCTGCTCGGCGTGGAGGGTCGCGGTGAGGTGGCCCTCGTCGTCGCCCTCTCCGGCACCGGAGCCGCCTTGACGCTCGGTGGGAGCCTGCCCAACGTCGTGATCAAGCGTCTCGCCGACCGAGGTCTCGCCGCACGCGACGGTCTGGGGCACCTCGCCCGGCGGTGGTCGGTCGTGGCCGTGCTCTGCGCCGTGCCCTTCGGCGTGGTGTTCGTGCTGACGCACGGCGACCTCTCCGCCTCGAGCACGTGGTGGCTGGGTGCGGCGGTGGTGCTGCTCGCACTCGAGAACATGGCGTTCCGCATCGTCACCTCGGCGCTGCTGGGGGAGGGCTCGTCGATGGCGCGGGTGGCCGTGGCGACGTTGCTCCCGCAGACCTTCGTCACCGCGAGCCTCGTGGTCGTGCTGACCGTCTCCGGCAGCGCCACGGCGCTCGGGGTGTGCCTGGTGATGGTGGGCTCGTTCGCACTCGGTCTCGTCGTCGGCGTGCGCCTGCTCGCGCCTCGACGCGGAGGGGAGCCGCTCGAGGAGTCCGACCTGTGGCGACTGGCCCGGTCCACGTACGTGGGCACGCTGGGCCCGATCGACGGCCTGGGCCTCGACCGCATCCTCGTGGGCGCGGTCGCCGGCACGGTCTCGCTCGGCCTCTACGCCACCGCCGGGGCCCTCGCCTCGCTCGCGGCCATGCTGGGATCCGGCATCGCCGTGGTGCTCCTGCCCCGCTTCTCCTCAGCCCAGGCCGCGGCCGACGGTGACGGCCGGCTCGTGCGCCGCAGCCTGGCCCTCTGCGTGGGTGTGCTCGTGCCCATCGTCGTCGTGGTCACCGTGCTCGCCGAGCCCGTCATCGAGATCGCCTTCGGCTCCGCGTTCCTCGACGCCGTGCCGATCGCCCACTGGCTCGTCCCCGCGATGGGGCTGCTGGGCCTGCGCCGCGTGCTCATCGCCATCCTGCAGGGGCGGGAGCGCGGCGGCACGGCCTCGCGGATCGAGTTCGCGCTGACCCCCGTCATGGTCGTCGGCGTGGTGCTGGCGGCGGGGTCGGAGTCGGCGACCGCGGTGGCGGTCGTGCTGCTGGGCGTGGCGATCGCGAGCGTGTCGCTGCTGTCGATCGCGGTTTGGCACACAACGCCCCGAACCCACCCTCCGGTGCCCTAGGCTGACGCTCGATGGTCACCGAATCCGGGGTCGCCTCGTCGCCCGACCACCTCAGCTTCTCCCAGCTCGTCTTCTCCGACTACGAGCGCTACCGCCCGGGAGCGCGGGCCTCGTGGCCCGCCGTGATGGTGCGGCTGCCCTCGTTGCCGGGTCTGCTCGCGAGCCTGATCCTGCGGAGCCAGCAGTGCCTCTACCGCGCAGGACGGCGCCGTCTCGCCGACCAGCTCCGCACCCTCGCCAACGTGCTCATCGGTGCCGACCTCGGCGCCGGCATGACGGTCGGTCCTGGCTTCATGATGGCTCACCCGGTGGGCACCACCATCGGCTTCGGGCTGGTCATCGGGCGTGACGTCACCTTCGCCGGCGGGGTCACCTGCGCCGCGCGGTACTACGACGAGCGCGGTGCCGACAACCAGGAGTTCGCGACGATCGGCGACGGCGCGGTCATCGGTGCCAACGCCGTGCTCGTCGGCGGCGTCACCATCGGACGCCGCGCCATGGTCGGAGCCAACTCCGTGGTCCTCTCCGACGTGCCCGACGGGGCCGTCGTCATGGGCTCGCCGGCCCGCCGGGTCGGCTCGCGCGACGTGACGGAAGCAGCCTCATGAGCCAGGGACCCACCTACGAGCCGGCCGCCCACTACGACCACGTCACGGCAGCGTGGCAGCTCCTGCTGGGCGACGAGCTGCACTACGGCGTCTTCGACGACGGCGACGAGCCGCTCGACGTCGCCACCGCGGCGCTCACCCGCCGCATGGTCGAGGCCGCACGCCTCCCGGAGGCCTCCGCCTCCGGCACGACGCTGCGGCTTCTCGACGTCGGCTGCGGGTCGGGTGGTCCGGCGCGCGCCCTCGCGACCGGCTTCGGCGTCGAGGTCGTGGGCATCACCACGAGCGCCGTCGGTGTGGAGACGGCACGGCAGCGCGCCGCCGACCTCGGCGTCGACGGCGTGAGCTTCGAGCAGCGCGACGGGACAGCCAACGAGTTCCCCGACGCGTCGTTCGACGTGGCGTGGGCGCTGGAGTCGGCGCACCTGATGCGTGACCGTCCTGCGCTGCTGTCCGAGTGCGCCCGGGTGGTCCGTCCCGGCGGGCGGGTGGTCCTGTGCGACCTGCTGCGGCACCGCGAGATCCCGTTCGCCGAGGTGCGCGCACGACGCCAGGACTTCGCGACCCTCCGTGAGGCCTTCGGCGACGCGCACTTCGAGCCGCTCGCCTACTACGCCGACGGACTGGCCGCGCTCGGTCTCGAGGTGGAGGTGGCCGACGACCTCACGCAGCCGACCCTCCCCACCTTCGACCGCTGGCGCGCCAACGCCGCGACCCACCACGACGAGGTGGTCGAGCTCATCGGGCACGAGGGGCACGAGGCCTTCGTGCGCTCGTGCGACGTGCTCGAGGAGTTCTGGCGCGACGGCACCTTCGGCTACGGCCTCGTGGCCGCCCGTCGACCCGGCTGAGTCCGTACGTGACGCCCGCCCGGTCACGTCGTTGTGCACGGCGTGGCGGACCAGCCACCTTCCCCGAGACGCAGGAGACAGCATGAGCACCGCGCCCGCTGACGTCGAACGCACGGTCGTCGCGTTCCTCACGAGCCTCGACAAGCTGCCCGACGGCTTCGACGCCACGACGCCGCTCTACGTCGGGGGCGCCGACCTGGACTCCCTCGAGACCGCCGAGCTGTCGGCCACGCTCGAGGACGAGCACGGCAGCGACCCCTACTCCGCGGGTGACATGCCGCAGACGCTCGCCGACATCCAGGCGTTCTACGCCTCGGTCGCCGGCGCCTCCTAGACCGTCGTGCACGAGCTGCTGCGCCGGGTCGCCGACGTCGACCCCGACCGGGTGGCCGTCGTGACCCACGACGGCTCGTGGACGTACGCGCAGCTCCTCGAGGCCGCCGAGCATGCATCGTCGGCACTGGCCGGCCTCGACGGCGACGCGCAGGGCGGCCGCCGGCTCGGCGTCGTCGACTTCGAGGCGGCCGACGTCGTGCCGCTGCTCGCAGCCGCCTCGCTGGTGGGGGCGGAGGTCTGCCTCTATCCGCCGGTGGAGCCCGACGAGGTCGAGGACCTGGCACGTCGGCTCGACCACGAGGTGCTCGTGACCGACCGCGACGACCTCGACGGAGCCGCCGCCACCGTGCTCGACGTCCGCGACCTGCTCGACGGCGGCACCCGCAGGCCCTCCGTCGCGGCAGTCGCGGACGGGGACGCCCGCCCCCACCTCGTCCTCACCACCGGCACCACCGGGGCACCGCGGGGCGTGCGGCACGACTGGGAGCGGCTGCTGCGCGGGGTCCGCCGGGTCGGCCCCGCTCCCGAGCAGCGCTGGCTGCTGGCCTACGGCCTGCACCAGTTCGCCGGGCTGCAGGTCCTTCTGCACGTGCTCGCCGCGGGCGCCACGCTCGTGGCTCCCGCACCGCGCCGCCCCCGCGAGGGCCTGGCCGCCATGCGCGCGCTCGGCGTCACCCACGCCAGCGCCACCCCCACCTACTGGCGCTTCCTGCTGGCCGAGGCGCGCGGGGACGGTCTCGGTCTCCCGCCGCTCGAGCAGGTCACGATGGGTGGGGAGGCGATCCCCGGTCCGCTGCTCGGCGACGTGCACGCGGCGTTCCCCTCCGCCTCGGTGTCGCAGGTCTACGCCGCCTCCGAGTTCGGTTCCACCGGGTCGCAGCGCGACGACCGCCCGGGCCTCTCGACCGACGTCCTCGACCGCGGCGACGACGCCGACGTCGACCTGCGGATCGTCGACGGCGAGCTGTGGATCCGGTCGCGCACCGGGATGCTCGGCTACCACGGCGACGAGCCGGTCGACCCCGACGCGTGGCGCCCCACCGGGGACCTCGTCGAGGTCGTCGACGACCGCATCCTCTTCCGCGGCCGGTCCTCGGAGGTGATCAACGTCGGCGGGGTCAAGGTCCACCCGCTGCCGATCGAGGAGCGTGTCGGGGCGGTGCCCGGCGTCGACGTCGCCCGGGTGTTCGCCCGCCCCAACCCCATGACGGGGTCGGTCGTGGCGCTCGAGGTCGTGGCCGCCCCCGGGCACGACCACGACGCCCTCAAGGCGAGCCTCAAGGCCGCCTGCGCCGACCTTCCCCCAGCCGCCCGCCCCCGCAGCATCCGCTTCGTCGACGACGTCGCGACCGCCGGCGGGAAGATCGTCAGGAGACAGCAGTGACTAGTACTGAGCAGACCGGGCAGACCGAGCAGACCGGGGGCCGCGTCGTCATCGTCACCGGTGGTAGTCGTGGCCTGGGTGCCGGCATCGTCCGCTCCTACCTCGCCGAGGGCGACCTGGTGGCCACGTGCTCGCGCAGCCGCACCGACGAGGTCGACGCGTGGGAGTCCGACCCGGCCACGGCCGACCGCTTCCTCTTCCAGCCGGCCGACCTGTCGCGCGTGGAGGACGCCGAGGCGTTCGTGAAGGCCGTCGTCGACCGGTGGGGACGGGTCGACGTCCTCATCAACAACGCCGGGGTGGCACGCGACGGGATCCTGGCACTGTTCTCCGACGACGACGTCGACACGGTGGTCGACCTCAACATCAAGGGCACCGTCTACATGACCCGCCTGGTCAGCCGCCGCATGCTCGCGCGGCGCAGCGGCCACATCGTCAACATCTCGTCCATCGTCGGCCTGTCGGGCTACCGGGGACTCGCCGTGTACAGCGCGTCGAAGGCCGCGCTCGACGGCATGACCCGTGCCCTCGCCCGTGAGCTCGGCTCGCGGGGGATCGTGGTCAACGGCATCGCCCCCGGCTACCTGCGCACCGAGATGAGCCACGGGCTCGACGAGGGCCAGCTGGTCCAGATCGAGCGGCGCACCCCGGCCGGTCGCCTCGGCGATCCCGAGGACATCGCCCGCGTGTGCCGGTTCCTCACCGACCCCGCGAACACCTATCTCACCGGGCAGGTCCTCGTCGTCGACGGTGGTCTGACGGCGTGACCGCCCCGGACGCCTCCGGGGCGGACGGCGCGCCGGCGCTGCCGCTGCCGGTCCGCGTGCTCGTCAAGGGTGCGTCGACCGTCAACTGGATCTCGTGGATGGGCGGCCCGCGGACCGACTTCATCCTGCCGCGGGTCATCGAGGAGCGGCTGCTCGCGAGCGGTCGGCCGTGCACCGTCCACACCCACAGCGTCGCGTCGGAGCCCACCCACGGCGTCCTGCAGACGTGGGAGCGCGAGGTCCTGGGTTTCTCGCCCGACGCCATCGTGCTCGTCTACGGCCACTACGAGACCATCCACCTGCTGCTGCCCCGGTGGCTCGAGCGTCATGCCAACAGCCTGCGCGGTCGTCCGCGACGGGTCCGGCTGCTCTACCGGCGCCGCGTGGTCCGGCCGGTCTGGATGTTCCTGGCCCGCGTGCAGGCCGCGGTCGACGTGAGGGTCGGGCACCGTGTCCGCACCCGTCGCCACGAGAAGGTGGTCGCCGACCTCGAGGCGTACGTCCGCCACGTGCGCAAGGTCGGCAGCCCGCTGGTGCACCTGGTGGAGCTGCTGCCCCCGCACGAGAAGTACGTGAGCTGGTTCCCGGGCATGCCGCGGCGCATCCACCGCATGAACGAGGCGCTCGACGACCTCGTGCGCCGGTTCGACGACCCCGAGGTCCGGTTCGTGCGTGTGGCCGACCTCGTCGACAGCGTGGCGGGCGGCGATCTCGCGGTCGCGATCCCCGACGGCTTCCACTACTCCCCGGCCATGCACCGGGCCGTGGGCGAGCGCATCGCGGCGAGCATCACGCAGTGGGCCGAGGGGCAGCCCCACCTCGCTCCGTAGATCGCCGCCGGCCGACTACCAGGACCGGTGCAGCGGGCGTCCCTCGTCGTAGCCCGCAGCACTCTGGAGGCCGACCACGGCATGCTCCGCGAACTCCGGCAGCGAGCGAGCGCCGGCGTAGGTGAAGCTCGAGCGGACCCCTGCGGTGATGGCGTCCACCAGGTCCTCGACGCCCGGCCGCTCCGGGTCGAGGTACATGCGCGAGGAGCTGATGCCCTCCTCGAAGAGGGCCATCCGCGCGCGCTCGAAGCCGGCGGCGTCGCGGGTGCGGTTCGCCACGGCGCGCGAGCTGGCCATGCCGAACGACTCCTTGTAGGCCCGTCCGTCGGCATCGACCTTGAGGTCGCCGGGGCTCTCCAGCGTTCCTGCGAACCACGACCCGATCATCACGTTGGCCGCACCGGCGGCGAGCGCGAGCGCGACGTCGCGCGGGTAGCGGACCCCTCCGTCGGCCCACACGTGAGTGCCGAGCTCGCGCGCGGCGGCCGCGCACTCGAGCACCGCCGAGAACTGGGGGCGCCCGACACCGGTCATCATCCGTGTGGTGCACATGGCGCCCGGTCCGACGCCCACCTTGACGATGTCGGCGCCGGCCGCGACCAGGTCGCGGACGCCGTCGGCCGAGACCACGTTGCCGGCCGCCACCGGGATGCGCCGGCCGGTCCGCGCGGCCACCTCGTCGCGGGCGTCGCGGACGAGCGGCAGGACGTCGAGCATCTTGTGCTGGTGACCGTGCGCGGTGTCGACGACCAGCACGTCGACGCCGGCATCGAGCAGTGCCAGGGCCTTGGCCCGCACGTCGCCGTTGATGCCGACCGCCGCGCCCACCACGAGGCGACCGTCGGGGTCGGTGGCGGGGGTGTAGATGGTGGAGCGCAACGCGCCCGTGCGGGTGACGACGCCGACCAGGCGACCGTCCTCGACGACCGGCGCCACCGCCAGGTGGCTGCCCGCCAGGGCGTCGAAGTAGTCCCGGGGGTCCAGGCCGGCCGCGACGGTCCGCACGTCGGTCGACATCACCTCGTGGACCTGGGTGAAGCGGTCGACCTCCAGACCGTCCCGCTCGGTCACCACGCCCAGCGGCCGGCCGTCCTCGACGACGAGGAGGGCGCCATGAGCGCGCTTGGGGAGGAGGCTGAGCGCCTCGCCGACCGTCGTCGCGGGCGGGACGGTCACCGGGGTGTCGTACACGGTGTGCGCGGACTTGACCTGCTGCACCGTCGCGGCGACCACGTCGAGGGGGATGTCCTGCGGGATGATCGCGATCCCGCCGCGACGAGCGATCGTCTCGGCCATCCGGCGACCCGAGATGGCCGTCATGTTGGCCACGACCAGCGGGATGGTGGTGCCCGTGCCGTCGCCGGTGGACAGGTCGACGTCGAAGCGGGACGTGACGTCGGAGCGCCGCGGCACCATGAAGACGTCGCTGTAGGTCAGGTCGTGCGCGGGCTGCAGGCCGTTGAGGAACTCCACCCGCGGAAGTCTAGGTCGGTGCCGGGTGACCGGTGCCGGGTGACCTGGGCCGCCCTGGCTCGTTGAGACCGGTGGACCGCCACCCGAGCGCGTCCCGGGAGGACCAGACGATGCACACCGGCACCACCGCCACGACGTTGCGCCACCGCGGCGATTCCACCTCCGGCAGCGCCCCGCGCTCCGTACGATCGCTCGCATGACGACGTCGCAGGTCCCCGCGCACCGACCGCCCTCGGCGAAGGAGCGCGCCGCCAAGGTGCTGCCCGGTCCGGTGGTCGCCGGCCTCGACCGCGCCGTGTTCGGGCTGCGCCGCAGCAGGGTCCGCGCAGCTCACGCCGTCCTCGGCAAGGCGGGTCTGAACATCGTCAAGAGGGCCGACTACTACTCCACGCTGCCGGTGCTGTCCGAGATCGAGGACACCCGCGAGCGGTGGGACCGTCCCAGCGCACTGGTAGGCCTCGATCTCGACGTCGACGCCCTCACCGCGACGCTGCGTGGCCTGGCGCAGCGGTGGGAGCCGGAGTTCGCCGCCACCACGGGCGAGTACCTCCAGAACACCGGTCGCGGCTTTGGCCCCGGCTACCCCGAGCTCGATGCCCGCACCCTCTACTACGTGCTGCGCGAGCACAAGCCGCGCCGCTACCTCGAGGTCGGCTCGGGCCTGTCCACCTACTACGCGTCGCTCGCCGCGCAGCAGAACGCCGCCGAGGGATCGCCGCTGAGCCTCACCTGCATCGAGCCCTACCCGTTCGACGCGCTGCGCACCCTGCCCGACTTCGAGCTCGTCGAGGGCTTCGTGCAGGACGTCCCGCTCACCACGTTCGAGAACCTCGAGGACGGCGACGTGCTGTTCATCGACTCCTCGCACGCGCTGAAGATCGACAGCGACGTCGCCTACCTGTTCCTGGAGGTGCTGCCGCGCCTGGCGCCCGGCGTGCACGTGCACATCCACGACGTGCACTTCCCGTACAACACGCCGTTCCCCGCCGACACCTGGTTGTTCGGCGAGCGGTGGCCCGTGTACTGGAACGAGGCGATGGTCGTCCAGACCTTCCTGGCCTTCAACAGCGCCTTCGAGGTCACGCTCTCCACGCCCCTCGTGCGCCACCACGACGAGTCGGCGCTCGTCGACCTCCTCGACGACTACGTCCCGCTGGCTGACGACCCGAACCCGCCGTCGTCGCTCTGGATCCGCCGGGTGCGCTGACCGGGCCGGTCCTCACGTCGGTGCGGCGAGCAGCTCCTCGAGGGCGTCGAGCACGACCGCGACCGGGATGTCGACGTCGGCCTGCACGCGGTTCATGGCGCGTTCGGGCCGGTCGCGCTCGACCGGTTCGGCCACGACGTAGCGGTACGTCGAGGCGGGCACGTTGGAGGTGATCGCCCAGTAGCCGGGGTTGAGGTAGCGGGGGGCGAACAGCTCCAGCACCTTGACACCCTCGGGAGCGAAGTTCAGGTTCACCAGCCCGGCGCCGTGCGGAGCCACCACCACCTCGGCGGCGGCGAAGTGGTCGATCTGCTCCTGCACGCTCACGGAGCCCGGGTCGAACCGGACGAACCCCTGCCGCTCCAGGTGGGGCAGCAGGGCTGCCTCCTGCACGTAGCGGCGGGTCTGCGGCCGGTCGCCGCGGGTGACGTAGAGCCGGCGCGGCTTGTCGGACACGTCGCGGGCGGGGAGGTTCTCGCGCAGCCAGCGGGTGACCCACGGCGGCGCGAGGGTGCTGTGGTTGTCGATCGTGGGCACGAGCAGGCGGTCCGCCCGCAGGTGCAGACGCGACGTCGGCCGCACGAGGGGGTACCGGTCGAGGCCCGTCATGGCCACGAGCTGACGGTCCCAGCGGCTGGTGTGGCCCACGACCACCTGGTCGGGCCGCTCGTCGGGGAAGAGGTCCTGGAACAGGCCCCAGCGCGGAAGGGCGTCCATGAGGGAGTGGTAGTAGTTGCGCCCGGACGCGTGCGAGGCCAGCGACAGGACCGTCCCCGGGACGTGCTCCGGCTCCGGCAGGCGCAGTCGCAGGTGCACCGGGTGCTCGGTGGGACGTCGGATGCCGAAGTACGGGCTCGTCTCGAGGTCGAGCGTGCCGCGCGGCGTGAGTGTGGCGGCGGCCTCGCCGACGAGCCGTCCGCCGCTGACCTCCAGCACCGAGCGGGGTGGACGCTGCAGGACGCGGACGTCGTCCCAGAAGCGCAGACCACCCGGTCGCCCCGCGGGCGCGTCGCGCACGACGCCCAGCGGATCGCCGGTCTCGTGCACGCGGACGTGCTCGGGCTCGGCGGCGGCGGTGGCCCGGGACTCGGTGCTGATGCGCGTGGGGACCGACCGTGGTCCACCGTCGCCGACCGCCCGAGCGGCCACCCCGACCGCCCGGGTCGCCGCGCGGTGGGCCCGCTTGGCCGCGGGCCACAGCGGCATGAGCGCCGGGGGGAGACGGGTCATGCCGCGCGGGCGAACCAGGCGTTGCCCAGGCCGGGCTTGTCCGGCGAGGGCTCGTCGCGGACGAGGTCGAGGCCGACGTCGCGCAGGAACCGGACGAGGTCCAGCAGCTGGTGGCCCTCGACGGGGTGGTACTCCATGACGACCCGCTGGACGTCGCGCCAGAGCGCCGGGTCGCTCGTGAGGATGTAGCCGTACTCGGCGCCCTCGGCGTCGCTCTTGAGCAGGTCGACCCGTCCGCCGGCCGCGGCGTGCACGTCGGCGAAGGTGACGCACGGGACCTCCACCTCGGCGCCGAGCCCCTCCGGCGCCGTGAGGCCGTTGTGGGCGCTCGCCTCGCCGTTGTCGACGAACGTGAGCGTGCCGCGGTGGTCGGCGACGGCCTGGGCGTGCACGTGCAGCCGGTCGACGAAGCCGTTGGCCTCGGCGTTGCGGCGGGTCCACTCGGCGGTGGAGGGCGACGCCTCGTAGGCGTGCACGGTGGCCCCGGGCGCCCGCGAGCAGAGCGTGGCCGAGAAGCTGCCGATGTGGGCGCCGACGTCGACGGCCACGAAGTCGGGGCGCAGGCCCGCCGTGAGCTCGTCGATGCGGTACACGTCGTCGGCCGTGATCTCGTACACCGGGAACCGTGCTCCGGGTGCGTTGGGCGTGTGGATCGTCAGCCCGGAGCGGGTCCGGAACGTCACCTCGCCACCCCGCGCCATGGCCGTCAGGAGCTGCGGTCCGTTCCGGAAGTGGGTGAACGACTGGCGTACCCGCCGGGCCGCGTACCCGAGTCCGCGCAGTGCCATGTCTCTCCTTCGTCGCCGAACCTCGACCATTCAACCGCGCACGTCGGCGAAGGTCACGGGGATGCGGATCTCGTACCCGGGCACGGGACCGAGGAGGTCGTTCACCGAAGGTCGAAGAGCAGCGTCTCGGGCTGCTGCGACCCCGGCGGCGGACTGCTCTTCTGCACACGGGACCGCACGCCGCGCAGCAGGTGGCGCAGCCGCAGGCTCCCGCTCTGGGCGGTGTTCTGGTCGAACAGGTCACGGACCCGCGAGAGCGTGGACTCCTCGACGGGCTGGCGGCCGGTCTCGCGGGCGTACTGCAGCAGCGCCGGGAGGTCCAGCTCCTCCCACGTCGCGGTCTCGGTGGTCTCGGGTGCGGCGAACAGGCCGGAGGCGGCGAGCGTGTCGGTGACGGGGGCTGCAGCGGTGGGTCGACGTCCGACCACCTCCCGCAGGCGCCTCACCCAGGGCAAGGTCTCGTCGTGCGTGCGCGACAGCGTCGACAGCACGCCGCCGGCCCGCAGGACCCGGGCGTACTCGGCCAGCACGGTCTGGTCGTCGTTCAGCTGGGGGGCGACCACGGCGTCGAAGGAGTCGGCCACGAACGGGAGCCGCGGTCCGGCCGAGCGGACGTAGAGGACGTCCTCGGAGCGCACGGTGCGCACGTCGTCTCCCGCGACGACGACCTCGTGGCCCTGGCCCGCGAGCCGGAACGCGAGCGAGGAGTCCTCGAGCAGCAGCACGCACGAGAGCCGGTCGCCCACGAGCCACTTGACGAGTCGATCGTGCGCCTCGTCGGTTCCGGGGGACGAGGCGCGGGCCGACTGGTCGAACAGCTCGCTCACCCCCGCAGGCTACCGGTCGCACCGCGCCCCCTCGGTACGCTTCGGGCGTGTCAACCTCCCCCGATCCGTTCCTGCCCGCGGCGTCCCTCGAGGGTGTGCCGTCGGCCTTCGCGGCAACGCGCGACGGCATCGACGCGCTCCTGCGTGACCGGGGCCTGCGGCGGAGCACCCCCGAGGACACCGCCCGCTCCCTGCTCCTGGGTGCCGTGGCGACCGCTCGGCTCGAGGGCAGCGACCTCCCCGCGGTCGACGACGACGATCCCGCGGTCGAGCTGCTCGCGGCCGGCGGTGGCGACGCCGTCGCGCGTGCCGCGGTCCGGCTCGGCACGGAGCTGCTGGGGCTCGTGCCGGTGTGGAGCCGCTCGCCGCTCCAGGCGTTCGCGCGCCTGCACGCCCTCGCGGCCGCGGGCAGCGTGCCCGACGACGCGCTGGGTCGGCCCGCCGACGCCGCCGGCGCCGCCCGGCTCGGCGAGCTGGCCCGGGTCGTCGCCCTGCCCACGGAGGCGCCCGGCCTGGTGGTGGCGGCCCTCGTGCACGCCGAGATCGCGACGTCAGGAGCGTTCGCGGCCCACGGGGGCATGGTGGCGCGTGCCGCCGAGCGGCTCGTGCTCGTCGTCAAGGGCGTCGACCCGGCGTCGGTCGTGGTGCCGGAGGCGGGCCACGCCGCCGAGCCCGCCGGCTACGGGGCGGCGCTCACGGCCTACGCCCGGGGCGACGCCACCGGCATCCAGCAGTGGCTCCAGTACGCCTCGCAGGCCCAGGCCCGCGCGGCCGAGGCCTCGCCCCTGGCCGTCGGCCGCCGCTGACCGGCCCCGACCGACCGGAGCCGGCCGACCGGAGCGGCCTGGCCGCAGCCGGCGCCCGCACACGACGACGCCCGGCCACCCCACGGGTAGCCGGGCGTCGGCAGGCGTCAGACGCGCGGGGCGAGCTGGTCGTAGATCCAGGCGTAGGTCTTCTCCAGACCGTCGCGCAGCGAGATCGAGGGCTCCCAGCCGTAGATCTCGTGGAACATCGTGTTGTCGCTGTTGCGGCCGCGCACGCCCTGCGGCGCGGTGAGGTCGTGCTCCTTGCTGACCGTGATCCCGGCGATGTCCTCGAGGATCCCGATCATCTGGTTGATCGTCACGAGCTCGGACGAGCCGAGGTTGACCGGCTCGACGTTCTCGCCGGCCAGGATCTCCTGGGTGCCGCGCACGCAGTCGTCGATGTACATGAAGCTGCGGCTCTGCTCGCCGTCGCCCCACACGTCGATGGTGTGCTCACCGGTCAGCTTGGCCCAGGCGATCTTGCGCGAGAGCGCGGCGGGCGCCTTCTCGCGGCCCCCCTCGTACGTGCCGTCGGGGCCGTAGACGTTGTGGTAGCGAGCCACCCGGGTCTGCAGGCCGTAGTCCTCGCGGAAGTGGCGGGCCATGCGCTCGCTGAACAGCTTCTCCCAGCCGTAGCCGTCCTCGGGCTCCGCCGGGTACGCGTCGGACTCCTTGAGCGCGGTCACGTTCGGGTCGGTCTGCTTGGTCCCGTTGTAGACGCAGGCCGAGCTGCTGTAGAAGAACTGCTCGGTGCCGGCGTCGCGCGCGGCGACGAGCATGTTCGTGCTGGTGAGCACCGAGAGCATGCACTCGGCCTTGTTGTTCTCGATGAAGCCCATGCCACCCATGTCGGCGGCCAGGTTGTAGATCGCCTGGGTGCCGACCGACATCTTGTGGGCGTCGCCCATGTCGGAGCAGTCCGCCACGAGGCTCTCGGCGTCGTCGTGCACCTGGTACCACTCGGACGTCGGCTTCTTGTCGACCGCGCGCACCTCGCGTCCCTGCGCCAGCAGGTCCGCCACAAGGTGGCCGCCGATGAAGCCGCCCGCTCCCGTCACCAGTACCGTCATCGCTCTCGTCCTCCGTGGGAAGTTGTGGGGTCCGCGGCGTCTTGCGTCCGCGGTCCGTCGTACCCCTAACAACGACCGAGGTCCGAGAGGTTACGAGTGGATCGTGATGCACCCCACGTCACGGACGGTCTCGATCCGTCGCCTCCAGAGCGTGACAGCGGGCGCCCCGACTCGTTCAGGGTTGTGGTGCGAGGGAGCCTCCCGGCTCCCCCAGGTCACCTACACTCGGGAGACCCGCCGTGCTCGGCGGGAGGAGGAGGCACAGCCGTGGAGCTGCGGCAGTTCTTGGGCGCTCTGCGCGCGCGCTGGGTGTTCAGCACCGTGACGTTCCTCGCCGGGGCGGTCCTGACCGTCGCGGCGGTGTTCCTCATGACCCCGCAGTACGGCTCGAGCGTCAAGCTGTTCGTCTCCACACCGTCCGGCGGGTCCGCCGAGTACGCGGCCTCCTTCATCGTCACCCAGCGCGTCGCGTCCTACGCCGAGCTGGCCACGGACCCCTCGGTGCTCCAACGCGTGGTGGACTCCCTCGATCTGGACATGACGCGCGAGGACCTCGAGGGCCGTGTGTCGGCCTCCGTGATCACGGGGACGCAGACCATCGAGCTCGACGTGACCGCCGAGACGCCCGAGCTGGCCCAGCAGATCGCGAAGGCCGAGGCCGAGGAGGTCGTGGCCCTCGTCGAGCAGCTCGAGCGGCCCGCCGTCGAGGACGAGGAGCCCGCCATCGCGGCCCGGATCGCCGCCGAACCCAGCATCAGCGACACCCCGGTCTCGCCCAACATCCCGCTCAACCTCGGCATCGGGCTGCTCGTCAGCCTCTTCGTCGCGATCGTCGGCGCCCTGCTGCGCGACCTGCTCGACCGTACGGTCAAGTCGCGCCAGGACGTCGAGAAGATCAGCGGCCACTCCGTGCTCGTGACGCTGCCCTACGACCCACAGGTCAAGAAGACCCCGTTGGCCACGGAGGTGGGCGGCAGCCTCGCGGAGGCCTTCCGCGTGCTGCGGACGAACCTGCAGTTCGCCGACCTCGACGCCGAGCGTCAGGCCATCCTGGTCTCGAGCGCCCTGCCCGACGAGGGCAAGACGCTGGTGGCCACCAACCTCGCGCTGACCATGGCCCAGTCCGGCCGCTCGGTGCTCCTCATCGATGCCGACATGCGCAACCCCAACGTCGCGGAGCTGCTCGGCCTCGAGAACTCCGTCGGCATCGTGACGGTGCTGGTGGGGCGCACGTCCATCGAGGACGCCACGCAGCCGCACGTGAGCGGCATCAGCTTCATGGGCACCGGACCCGCCCCGCCGAACCCGGCCGAGGTCCTCGACACCCAGGCCATGCGCGACCTCATCTCGCGGGTGCGCAAGGAGTACGACGCGGTCATCATCGACGCGCCCCCCATGCTCCCGGTGGCCGACGCTTCGATCCTCATGACCGAGGTCGACGGGGCGCTCCTGCTGGTGCGCCACGGCTCCACCACGCGCGAGCAGCTGCGTCTGGCCGTGGCACGCATCCACGCCGTGGGCGGCCGGCTGTTCGGCACGATCCTCAATCGCACGCCGCGACGCTCGGGCGACGCCGACGGCTACGGGTACGGCTACGGGCACGGGTACGGGTACGGCTACGCGCCCACCCCGGCGGCCGAGCCGGCGTCCTCGACCCGCGGTCGGCGCATCGGCCGCCGCGTGAAGCGCTGACGGAGGCCTCATGGCCGTGCTGGAGTCGGTGAAGGAGCGCGTGGGCCCACGGGAGCGTCGGGCGATCAGGGCTGCGGTTCTGCCCGTCCTGGTCGTGGGTGTGCTGCTGGTCGTGCTGGTTCCGTTGTCGTCGCTCGGCGGGGTGGGGGCCGGGCTCGCGCTGACCTTCGCGGTCGGTCTCGTCGTCCTCGCCGCGGTCGGGGTCGAGAGCACGGCGGTCGCGGTCCTCGCGATCGGGATCGCCCTGTCGCCGCTCGACAACTTCCGTCCGATCGGGGCGCTGGCGTTCGCGTCGCTGTCCGACCTGGTGCTGCTGGCGGGTCTGCTTGTCCTCCTGCCCGTGCTGCTGCGCAAGCCCCTGCCGAGCGAGTGGCTGTTCCTCGCCGCCGCCGTAGGGCTCGTCGTCGTCGGGCTGGTGTCGTCCGCCGGTGCCGAGGAGAGCGGTGCGAGCCTCAACAGCCTGCTCCGGCTGCTCGTGGGCGCGCTGCTCCTGCCCGTCGCCTTCATGGTCTGGCGGCCATCGCGAGGCGTGGTCGTCGGCTTCGCGCTCATGTACGTGGTCGGCAACGTGGGCAACCTCGTGGCGGCGTACACGGTCGGCGAGTCCTCCTGGGACGGACGGCGCATCGGCTACTCGACGCACCCCAACGTGATGGGCCTGTGCGCGATGCTCGGCCTCGCACTCGTGCCGTTCCTCCTGCGGGTGCTTCCCCGCCGGTGGTCCTGGCTGGTCCTCCTGCTGGGCGCCGCGTGCGCGTGGAACGTCTGGGTCAGCGGCAGCCGGGCCGCGCTCGTGGTCGCCGTCGCGGTCGCCGTGCTCTTCGTGGCGCTGGAGCGTCGGGTCGAGGTCGCCCTCGCGCTCTTCGGGCTCGCCATCCCCGCCCTGTGGATCGTCGGCAACGCCCTGACCGGCGGCGGCTCGATGCAGAACAACGTGCTGGGCCGGCTCCTCGGCGGTGGCACGGCCGCCGGGTCCGACGCCGAGCGGGAGTACCTCGCCAAGGTGGCGCTCGACGCCTTCACGTCCCACCCCGTGCTCGGCATCGGGCTGGGCGACGTGATGGAGGCCCACAACATCTACCTGCAGGTCGCGGCGGCCGTCGGCATCGTCGGCACCGCGGTCTACCTGGTGCTGCTCGCGTCAGTGGCGCTGAGGGCGATCACCCTCCCCGGCCCGTCCGCGCTCCTGGCCCTGCCCGTCCTCGGCTACGCCATGATCGGCCTGATGACCACGATCCTCTGGGACCGCTACGTCTGGGCCGTGCTCGCGCTGCCCTTCCTCGTCCGTCTCGGTGACGGCGCCCCCGAGGCGGACCCCGCCGACACCGTTCCCTCGACCGACCAGTGGGAGACCGCATGACCGTCCTCGACCGCGCCACCTGGGTGGCGCGCCGCACCCGCCAGACCGTGTCGGTCTTCGACAACGGCTGGAGCGTCCTGCGCCAGCTGGCCGCCCGTGCCGACGAGCTGGCCTTCGAGGTGGACGGCTTGACGATCCACTGCCCGAACGTGCCGGGTGCGCGGGTCCCCGTGTACGAGGTGTTCGCCGAGGACGAGTACTCGCTGGACTGGTTCGGGCACGGACTGCCCGACGACGTGCACGTGGTCGACATCGGGGCGCACATCGGCTGCTTCTCGACCGACCTCCTGCGGCGGTTCCCCGGGGCCACCGTCCACTCCTACGAGCCGACACCGTCCACCGGTGCCTACACCGTGCGCAACGTCGAGTCCAACGGTCTCGCCGACCGGATCACCGTGCACCGCACCGCCGTCGGCTCGCGGGCCGGCACGTTGGTGATGGCCGACAACGGACCGGGCAGCGGCCACAACGGCGTCCTGCACCTCGGCGAGGCCGGGTCCGTCGAGATCGAGGTCGCCTGCGACAGCATCGCCGACGCGTTCGCCGCGGCCGGCGGTCGGGTGGACCTGCTGAAGATGGACGCCGAGGGAGCGGAGTACGGGATCCTGCTCGACTCCGACCCGACCCTCTGGTCGGGCGTGCGGCGGCTCGTCATGGAGTACCACCACTCTGAACAGCACGGCTTCGACGACCTGCGGACGTTCCTCGAGGGCACGGGCATGACGCTGGTGCGGCACGAGACCGGAGGCCCCGGCTTCGGTCTGGCCTGGTTCTCGCGCGACGCGCTGCCGCCCCACGTCGCGGTCTGACGTCGGCCCCCTGGGGACGCCGGCACCGACGGTCGCGCACGAAGAAGGACGGCGCCACCGCTCGGGTGACGCCGTCCATGGGTCCGGCCGCGCTGCAGCTACCAGGCGTGCACTTCGTCATCGTCGCCTCGGGGCCGCTCGTCGCGGATGTCCCGGGAGCGACTGCCCAGTGGGACGGGAGATCGCCGCGTGGGTACTGAGGTGCCGGGCCGTCTGTGGAGTTGTCCTGCCCTCAGTTGTACGCCGCAGCCAGGACGCGCGGTAGCCCTACGGGGCCGTAACCTTGCGTGCCGCGGTTCACAAGCGCACGTGGCTCGTGCGGGGTCGAGGCGGATCGGTTCAGGTGTGGGGGAGGACCCGCTGCAGCAGCGACGGTGACGCGCGACGCGACCGCCGACGGGCGAGCAGGGCGACGCCACCTGCCGCTGCGACCGCCCCGAGGGTCCAGGCGGCGCGACCCGTGGTGCTGTGCAGGCCGAGCCTGCTGCGCAGCGCGACCGGCCGGGCGAAGGCCAGCACCGGCCAGTCCCGCTCGGCGGCGATCTTGCGCAGGGTCTTGTCGGGGTTGACGCAGAACGGGTGACCCACCGTCTCGAGCATGGGCACGTCGGTCTCGGAGTCGGAGTAGGCGAAGCACGCGTCGAGGTCGTAGCCACGTTCCTCGGCCAGTCGCTTCATCGCGGTGGCCTTGTGCGGGCCGTAGGCGTAGAACGCGACCTCGCCGGTGTAGCGGCCGGCGTGCTCGACGAGGCGCGTGGCGATGACGTCGGACACGCCGAGGAGCTCGCCGACGGGCTCCACGACCTCCGACCCGGAGGCCGAGACGATCACGACGTCGCGACCGGCACGCCTGTGGTGCTCGATCAGGTCGACGGCCTCGGCGTAGACGATGGGGTCGATGACGTCGCGCAGCGTGCGGCGAACGGACTCGCGCACGATCTCCACGTCCCACCCGGCGACCATGGCCGTGAGGTAGGTGCGCATCCGCTCGAGCTGGTCGTGGTCGGCGCCGTTGAGCCCGAACAGGAAGTTCGCGTACGCGCTGCGCAGGACCGCACGGCGCGTGAGCAGCCCGCCCTCGAAGAAGGGCTTGCTGAAGGCCAGGGTGCTGGACCGGGCGATGATCGTCTTGTCCAGGTCGAAGAACGCGGCCGAACGGGGGCTCACCCGCCCAGGATAGGCCGACCCGGCCGTCGCGTGGTCCCCCGCGTGGACACCGGGTCGGCGACGGGTCGTCCACAGGCCGTCCGATGGCGTGCGCGGCGTCGTCCACAGGCCGCTCGCGAGGTCTCGTCCGCGGCTCCCGTCCCTGGTTGCGTGAGAGCCATGGACGCCGCACACCTGCTGGTCGCCACGGGCGACGCCGACCTGCTCGACGACGCCCTCCGGTGGTGCGCCGCGGTGGGCGTCACGCCGGAGGTCGCGTCCGACGCGGTCGCCGCTCGGCGCGCCTGGTCCACGGCGTCGGCCGTGCTGCTCTCGGCCGACCTGGCGGGACCGCTCGCCCGCACGGCTCCGCCACGTCGTGACGGCGTGCTCGTGCTGGGTGGGGAGCCCGGCGGCACCGCCGGCGACACGCTCTGGCGCGACGCGGTGCTGCTCGGCGCCACGGCCGTGCTCGACCCCACCGACGAGACCGCCGTGCTCGCGCGACTCGGGGAGCTGCTCGACGGACGCGACGAGGCGGCGTTCCTCGCCGTCGTCGGTGCCGTCGGCGGGGCGGGCGCCTCCACCTTCGCCACCGCGGTGGCCCTGCACGCCGGTCGGCGCGGCCACCGCCCCGTCCTCGTCGACGCCGACACCAGGGGGGCCGGCGTCGACCTCGTCCTCGGCGCGGAGCGCGCCGAGGGGGTGCGGTGGCCCGAGCTCGGTGGCGCCGGCGGGCACGTCGGCGCCACCCGGCTCGCGCGTCTGCTGCCCGTGCACCACGGCGTGGCCGTGCTGGCCTGCCCCCGCGACGGCTCCGCCGTGCCGGTCGACGTCGCCCCCGACGTGCTGACCGCCGCCTCGCGTGCCTTCGACGTGGTCGTCGCCGACGTGCCCCGGCACCTCGACCCGCTCGGGTCGGCGGTGCTCGCGCGGTGCGAGGGAGCGGTGCTGCTGGTGCCCGAGGACGTGCGGTGCGTGGCGGCCGCGCGCATCGTGCTGGCCCAGGTGCGCGAGCACGTCCCACGGGTGGCGCTCGTGACGACTCGGCGCGCCGGAGGCGTCGGCTCGGGCCCGGTGGCCGAGGCGCTGAGGCTCCCGGTGGTCGCGCGGGTCGCCCACGACCGTCGGCTGAGGGCCGACCTCGACCACGGCCGCGGCCCCGGACGGTCGCGCACGCTGCGGCGGGCGTCGGGGCAGGTGCTCGACGTCCTCGGCCTCGCGGCGGCAGGTCCGTCGTGACCACGATCGACGCCGCGCTCGTCGGACGGGTGCGCTCGCGGCTCGCCGCCGAGGTGCGCGAGCCCAGCGCGCAGGCCGTGGCCGAGGCCCTGGGGCTCGAGGCCGGGCTGCACGGCAGCGCCACGGTGCTCGCCGTGGTCGACGCCCTGCAGCGGGAGCGGCGCGGCGCGGGTGTCCTGCAGCCGCTGCTCGACGACGCCGACGTCACCGACGTGGTGGTCAACGGGGCCGGCGCCGTGCACGTGGACCGTGGGCACGGGCTCGAGCGGACCGACCTGCGGTTCCCCGACGACGCGGCGGTGCGACGACTGGCCCAGCGACTGGCCGCCCAGGCCGGCCGACGGCTCGACGACGCGAGCCCCTGGGTCGATGCGCGGCTGCCCGACGGCACCCGTCTGCACGCCGTGCTGGCACCGCTGGTGCGCCCCGGCACGGCCATCAGCCTGCGCGTCCCGGCCCGGCGCTCGTTCACGCTCGAGCAGCTGGTGGCCGCCGGCGGGATCCACGTCGAGGCCGCTCGGCTGCTGCAGCGCGTCGTCGCGACCCGGGTCGCCTTCGTCGTGAGCGGCGGCACCGGCAGCGGCAAGACCACGCTGCTCGGCACGCTGCTGGGGCTCGTGCCGTCCGCCGAACGACTCGTCGTGGTCGAGGACGCGGCCGAGCTGGCTCCAGACCACTCCCACGTCGTGTCGTTGGAGGCCCGACCGGCCAACGCGGAGGGCGCTGGCCTCGTGACCGTGCGCGACCTCGTGCGGCAGGCGCTGCGCATGCGGCCGGACCGGCTCGTCGTCGGCGAGGTTCGCGGGGGAGAGGTCGTCGACCTGCTCGCCGCGCTCAACACCGGGCACGAGGGCGGCTGCGGCACCATCCACGCCACTCCGCGGCCGACGTCCCGGCCCGGTTCGAGGCGCTGGGGGTGGCCGGAGGCCTGGCACGCGACGCCGTGCACAGCCAGCTGGCGGCCGGGGTCGACGTCGTGGTGCACCTGCGTCGCGGTCGCGACGGTCTTCGTCGGGTCGAGGAGGTCGGTGTGCTGCACGCGGCGGGGCCCGACGGGCACGGGACGGTCCGCTCCGTGCGCGCAGCCGGGCTCGTCGACGGTCGCTGGACCGACGGCCCCGGTCGTGACCGGCTCGAGGACCTGCTGGACAGCCACGCATGACGGGGTCCACGGTCCTGGTCGCCGTGGTGGCGGCGGGACTGTCCGGGTGCGCGGTCCTGCTCTGGCTGCCGCCTCCGACGTGGCTGGTCGCCCTGCGCCTCGGGCCCGCGACGTCGCCGCCGCACCAGGGTGAGGGGCCGCCGTCCGCAGCGGCACGCCCGCTCCTGCTGCGGGTGGTGGCGTGGCGCCGCTGGCGGTCGTGGGTGCCCGTCGCGCTCGCAGCCGCTGCGGCCCCGTGGTTCGTCACGTCGCCCGTGTCCGCCCTGCTCCTGGCCACGGTCGCGGCCGTCGCCGTGGTGGCGTCGTCGTTCGTCGAGCGGCACCGCGCCGCGCGCGCCGCGAGCGAGCTGGCGGTGCGGGTCGCGGCCACGGTCGAGCTGCTCGCGGCCGAGCTGCGCACCGGGGTGCTCCCTCCCGTGGCCCTGCGCGGAGCGTGCGACGACCTGCCCGACCTGCGGCCCGTCGCCGAGGTGGCGGCCCGCGGCGGCGACGTGCCGGCCGCGCTCGACGGCGTGTCCCGTCTCCCGGGCGCCGGCGACCTCGCCGACGTCGCTGCCGCCTGGCGTGTGGCCGAACGTGCCGGTGCGCCGGTCGCGGACGTGCTCGACCACGTGGTCGAGGCGTTGCGCGCGGACCACGACCTTGCTCGAGAGGTCCGGGCGGAGTGCTCCTCGGCTCGTGCCACCGCTCGGCTGCTGGCGGTCCTGCCGCTGCTCGGGCTCGGCCTCGGCTCCGGTCTCGGCGGGGACCCGGTGCACGTGCTCACCGGCACCCTGCCGGGCGTCGTGTGCCTCGCGGCCGGGTGCGCGCTGGCGGCCACGGGGCTGGCCTGGGTCGAGCGCATCACCACCCGCGCCGAGGTGGGCGCGCGATGAGCCTGGCAGCGGCGCTGGTCGCGGCCGCCGCGGCCTGGCTGGCCGTGCCCGTCCCGGCCACCGACCGGCTCCGGGCGCTCACCACCGTTCCGACCTCGCGTCGGCGTCCGTCGCCGACCAGCGTGGTGACCGTCCTCACCCCGATCGCCTGCCTCGTGGTGCTCGGACCGGTGATCGGTCTCCTCGTCGCCCTCGCAGCCACCCCGGCGGCGCGGGCGGCGGTCGCGACCATGGCCACGGCGTCCTCGCGGCGGCGTGACGAGCAGCTGCAGCGCCAGCTGCCCGTGGCGCTCGACCTCGTCGTCGCCGTGCTGGCGTCCGGGCGACCGGCCGTCGTCGCGTTCGAGGTGGTCGGCGAGGTGGTCCCTGAGCCGCTCGCGACGGAGCTGCAGAAGGTCGGGCGTCGGCTGCGCTCGGGCACGGACCTGCCCGCGGTGTGGGAGGTGCTCGCCCGGCACCGGGTGCTGGGCGCCGTGGGTCGTGCGTTCCGGCGGGCCGAGCAGTCCGGCTCGCCCGTGGCCGCGGTGCTGGCCGCCGCGGCAGCGGACCTGCGCCGCGACCGGGCGTCCCAGGCGCGTGAACGCGCGCGGGCGGTCGGCGTGCGCACTGCCGCCCCGCTCGGGCTCTGCTTCCTCCCGGCCTTCTTCCTCGTGGGGATCGTCCCGACCCTCATCGGCGTCGCGTCGGGGCTCGACCTGCTGGGCGGATGAAGGTGCCCGCCCGTCCACAGGCCGGACCGCCCTCGGGCCCGCTCGTCCACAGGTCGCCGACGGGGTGGTCGTCCGGGCTCGGGAGCGACCCATCTCCTGGGTGTCAGCACGTTCCACGAAAGGACACCCCATGAAGAACCTCCAGCACTCCACCCTCCAGGACCGGGCGACCCTCGGCCTCTCGCGTCTGCTCGCCCGCGGCGCCCAGCGCCGCGACCAGGGCATGACCACCGCCGAGTACGCCGTCGGCACCCTCGGCGCCTGCACCGTCGGTGGCGTGCTCGTGAAGGTCGGCCAGTCGGAGTGGTTCGGCGAGCTCGTCCGCGACGTCATCGACAACATCCCGAGCCTCCTGCCCAACCTCTTCTGACCGACCTCCGGTGGGGCCGTCGCGGCGTTCACCAGTCCCCGACGGCCCCACCGGATCGAGCCACCGCACCTCGACCACAGCACCGACCCGACTCCCCAGGAGCCCACCGTGCACCAGCGCACCTCCTCCACCTTCGACGTCTCGTCCCTCTGCCGGACCGCCGCCCGCCGCTCCCGCCGCGGCGCTCGACGCGAGCACGGCATGACCACCGCCGAGTACGCCGTCGGCACCCTCGGGGCCGCCACCTGCGCCGCCGTCCTGGTCCACATCGGGGCCGACGGCTGGTTCTTCGACCAGCTGCGCGAGATCTTCGCTCGCGCGCTCGACCCGACCACGCTCGTCGAGCACCTGCGCCGGGGCAGGCCGTGGACCTCGATCCGATGACCGGGCGCGGCGAGAAGGGCACGGCCACCGCCGAGCTGGCCGTCCTCGCCCCGTTCGCGCTCGTGCTCGTGCTGCTGCTCGTGTGGGTGGCGTCGCTCGGGGTGACCCAGGTCCGGCTCGTCGACGCCGCTCGCGAGGGTGCGCGGCTCGTCGCACGGGGCGAGGACGACGGTGGGGCCACGGCGCTCGTCCGCCGACTCGCGCCGGCCGGTGCCCGGGTGCGGGTGCAGGAGCAGGACGGCACGGTCGTGGTCACGGTCAGGGTCCGGTCCCGCGCACCGCTGGGCTTCGGCACCACCGTCGGGTCGCGCGAGCTCAGCGCGACGGCCGTCGCGGCCGCGGAGGCACCGTGAGCCCGACCGCGTCCGGCCGACACCCCGAGGACGGTGCGGTCACGGTGCACGCGCTCTGGGTCGTCGCCGTCCTGGTCGGCGTGGTGGCGCTGGGGCTGCAGGTCATGGCCCTCGTGACGCTGCGCCACCAGGTGGCGTCCGCTGCCGACCTGGCCGCACTCGCGGGCAGCCGCGCCAGCACCGAGGGCGCCGACGGCTGCGCGGCCGCGCACCGGCTGGCCCGGCGCAACGACGTGCGGCTCGTACGCTGCCGGATGGACCTCGACGTCGCCACCGTGACCGCGGTCGGCTCGACCCGTCCGTGGTGGGGCGGGACGTGGACCACGCGCATCGAGGCCCGCGCCGCCCCTTCCTGGTACGAGCGTTGACCCGGCGCAGGTGGTCGCTCAGGCCCCGTCCTCCGGCGCGCCGTCCAGCAGGGCGTCGAGCAGCCGCACCGCGCCGGCCTTGTCGAGCGGCTCGTTGAAGTTGCCGCACTTGGGGGAGACGACGCACGACGGGCACCCGGTCGGGCACTCGCAGCCCGCGATGGTGGCCCGGGTGACGCGGAGCCAGCGCTCCACCACCTCGTAGCCTCGCTCGGCGAAGCCCGCCCCGCCCGGGTGCCCGTCGTGCACGAAGATCGTCAGCGTTCCCGTGTCGGCGTGCACCGCGGTCGACAGTCCTCCGAGGTCCCAGCGGTCGCACGTGGCGAGCAGGGGGAGCAGGCCGATGGCGGCGTGCTCGGCCGCGTGCGCTGCTCCCGGCACGTCCGTGTGCTCCAGGACCTGCGGCACCACGTCGGGGTGCAGCGTCCACCAGGTGGCCACGGTGCGCAGCGTGCGGGCGGGCAGGTCGAGCGGTTCCTCGCCCACCAGGCTGCCGTCGTGCCGCCGGCGCGAGAACGAGACCACCTGGCTGGTCACGTCGACCTCTCCGACGTGGACCGTGGTGGCGCCCCACGTGCGGGTGCGCTGCGTCGACACCACCGAGACCTCCGTCGTGGTCCGGGCCGAGGTGGACCAGCCCGGGTCCTCGGTGTGCACGACCGCCACGCCGTCCTCCACGTCGTACTCGTCGACCACGTGGGCCACGCCCTGGTGCACGTACACGGCGCCCTCGTGCACCTCGCCATCGGCGGACCCCGCGTCGACGGTGCCGATCAGCCGTCCGGTGGGACCGTCGACGATCTGCACCGGTGCACCGCCGCTGCCGCGCAGGTCGGCCAGGGCGGCGGCCCGGTCGCGCCGGGTCCAGAACCAGCCGCCGGGTCGCCGGCGCAGCCACCCCGCCGCCTCCAGCGCGTCGACCCCCTCGCGCGCCCGAGGACCGAACAGCGGCAGGTCGTCCTCCGTGAGCGGTAGCTCCTGTGCCGCGGCCGCCAGGTGAGGCCCGAGCACGTAGGGGTTGTCGGGGTCGAACACGGTGGCCTCGACCGGCGCGCCCAGCCAGGCCTCGGGGTGGTGCACCAGGAACGTGTCGATGGGCTCGTCGCGGGCCACGAGCACCCCGAGCGACGGCTGCCCGTCGCGGCCGGCTCGTCCCACCTGCTGCCAGAAGGCCGCTCGGGTGCCGGGGAACCCCACGCTCACCACGGCGTCGAGACCGCTCACGTCGACCCCGAGCTCGAGCGCGTTCGTGGCGGCCAGGCCCAGCAGGTCACCCGAGCGGAGCCGGTCCTCCAGCTCGCGCCGCTCCTCCGGCAGGTAGCCGCCACGGTAGGTCGCGACCCGGCCGGGCAGCTCGGGCGCGACCTCGCCCAGTCGCTGCTGGGCGCCGCGGGCGATGGACTCGGCCCCGCGGCGCGACCGGGAGAAGACGAGGGTGCGGGTGCGGTCGAGGACGAGGTCGGTGAGCAGCTCGGCCGCCTCGCGCCCGGCCGAGCGACGGGTCGGCGGCTGCGACGGGTGCGCCGCACCCACCAGGGGCGGCTCCCACAGTGCGATCGTCCGCGGTCCGTGGGGCGACGCGTCGTCGGTCACGGCCACCACGTCGAGCCCGGTGAGACGTCGCGCCGACGCCTCGGGCTCGCTGACCGTGGCCGACGACAGGACCACCACGGGGTGCGACCCGTGGTGGGCGCACACCCGCAGCAGGCGACGCAGCACGTGCGCGACGTGGGCGCCGAAGACCCCCCGGTAGTGGTGGCACTCGTCCACGACGACGATGCGCAGGCCGGCGAACAGGCGCGACCAGCGCTCGTGCCCGGGCAGCAGGGTGTGGTGGATCGTGTCGGGGTTCGTGAGCACCAGCTGGGCGTGGTCGCGGGCCCACGCCCGGTCGTCGAGCGAGCTGTCGCCGTCGACCGTGGTCGCGCGCACGAGGGCTGCCCCGTCGGGCCCGAGGGGGAGCCGACGCAGCTGGTCGGCCGCCAGCGCCTTGGTGGGGGCGAGGTAGAGCGCCGTGGGAGCGCGGTGGCCCTGGAGCGCGTCGCCCGACCTGCCGCGGACCAGCGCGTCGAGTGCCGGCACCTGGTAGGTCAGCGACTTGCCCGACGCGGTCCCGGTCGAGACCACCACGTGCCGCCCGGCGTGCACGTGCGCGAGCGCCTCGGCCTGGTGCCCCCACAGGTGGGTCACGCCCTGGGCCGCGAACGCCGTCCGCACGCGAGGCTCGACCCACTCCGGCCACGGCTCCACCACGGCCTCCCGGGCGGGCACGTCGTGCAGGTGGAGGATGCGGTCGCCGTGGCGCGAGAGCAGGCGTCCGATGTCCACCCCCACAGTCTCCCAGGCGGCACGCGACGGCTCCGCCGAGACGGGGGCGGGCTCGGTCCCTTCGTGGTTGACTGGTCACACCTTCGGAAGGACGTTGATGGACCTGCTCCTCACCACGCGCACCGACGACCCGTTCGAGATCATCGAGGTCGGCGGCGAGATCGACGTGTACACCGCGCCACGCCTGCGTGAGGCCATCGTCGAGGCCGTCGAGGCCGGGCACCTGCGCCTCATCGTCGACGTCGAGCGGGTCGAGTTCCTCGACTCCACGGGGCTCGGCGTCCTCGTGGGCGCCCTCAAGAAGGTGCGCGCCGGGGGCGGGTCCCTCGACATCGTGTGCACCCACCCACGGCTGCTCAAGATCTTCGAGATCACCGGCCTCGACAAGGTGTTCGGCCTGCACGACTCCGTGGAGGCGGCGCGCGCCGCCCACGGACCCGCGTCGCTGGCCTGACCGCGCCCACCGTGGACGACACGCGCAGGATTGTTACCCGGGTGTAGCCCGCGTCACATTTTCCTGGTTGGCTGGGGCCGACACCCCTGTCCCACACCACGGAGGAATACATGGTCGACGCGACGTTCGTTGCGGCGGCGAGTGATCTCGAGCTCTCGGGAGGCAACACGACGTTCGTCGCTGTGGTCGCCGGGATCGGAGTCGTCTCGCTCCTCTTCGCTGCACTGTTCCGCTCCCAGGTCCTCGCTGCCGACGACGGCACCGAGAAGATGCAGGAGATCGGACTGGCGGTGCAGGAGGGCGCCTCGGCCTACCTGACCCGCCAGTTCAAGACGCTCGCCGTGTTCGCGGTGGCCGCGTTCGCCTTGCTGTTCGCGCTGCCCGGTGCCACCGACGTCCGCATCGGTCGCTCGGTCGCGTTCCTGGCCGGCGCGCTGTTCTCGGCCCTCATCGGGTACTTCGGCATGTGGCTCGCGGTGCGGGCGAACGTCCGCGTGGCGGCGGCTGCCGAGAACGAGGGGCGCGAGGTGGCCATGCGCATCGCCTTCCGCACCGGTGGCACCGTCGGCATGTCCACGGTGGGCCTCGGCCTCATCGGTGCCTCGGTCGTCGTGCTGATCTACCAGGGTGACGCGCCCACGGTGCTCGAGGGCTTCGGCTTCGGTGCCGCGCTGCTGGCCATGTTCATGCGAGTCGGCGGCGGCATCTTCACGAAGGCCGCCGACGTCGGCGCCGACCTCGTCGGCAAGGTCGAGAACAACATCCCCGAGGACGACCCGCGCAACGCGGCGACCATCGCCGACAACGTGGGCGACAACGTCGGTGACTGCGCCGGCATGGCGGCCGACCTCTTCGAGTCCTACGCCGTCACGCTCGTCGCCGCGCTCATCCTCGGCTCGGTGGCGTTCGGCGAGCAGGGCCTGGTCCTGCCGCTCGTCATCCCGGCCATCGGCGCGCTGACCGCCATCCTCGGCGTCTTCATCACCCGCGCCCAGCCGGGCGTGAGCGGCCTGAGCACGATCAACCGCTCCTTCTACATCTCGGCGTTCCTGGGTGCGGTGGGGTCGTCGGCCTTCTCCTGGTTCTACCTGCCGTCGTCCTTCGCGGACCTGTCGCTCCCGACGGCCGACGAGTCGTCGATCCTGTCGCAGGTGCTGCCCGTGGAGAGCGTGGCCGGCCTGGACGGCGACCCCCGCGTCATCGCCATGGTCGCCGTGATCATCGGCATCGTCCTGGCCGCCGTGATCCTCGCGCTCACCGGCTACTTCACCGGCACGGAGACGCGCCCGGTCAAGGACGTCGGCAAGACGTCGCTCACGGGGCCGGCCACGGTCATCCTGTCCGGCCTCTCGGTCGGCTTCGAGTCGGCGGTCTACACCGCTCTCGTGATCGGCGCGGCGGTGTTCGGCGCCTTCCTGCTCGGCTCGGGCTCGCTCGTCGTGGCTCTGTTCGCCGTGGCCCTGGCGGGCTGTGGCCTGCTCACCACGGTGGGCGTCATCGTGGCCATGGACACCTTCGGTCCGGTGAGCGACAACGCCCAGGGCATCGCGGAGATGTCCGGCGACGTCGGCGAGGAGGGCGCGCAGATCCTCACCGAGCTCGACGCGGTGGGCAACACCACCAAGGCGATCACCAAGGGCATCGCGATCGCCACGGCCGTCCTGGCCGCGACCGCGCTGTTCGGGTCGTTCACCGACGCGATCCGCGACGGCTTCGGCGAGGTGCTCTCCGGCTTCGACGTCCAGGACCCCGAGCCGCTGCAGGCCTTCCTCGGTGGGCTCAGCTCCTCCGACGGGCAGGTCATCTCCGGCATCCTCAACGTGGCCGACCCGAGCAACCTCGTCGGCCTCATCATCGGCGTCTCGGTCGTGTTCCTCTTCTCCGGGCTCGCGATCAGCGCCGTCGGGCGTGCCGCGGGCGCGGTCGTGTACGAGGTGCGCCGCCAGTTCCGCGAGATCCCCGGGATCATGGAGGGCACCGGTCGTCCCGAGTACGGCAAGGTCGTCGACATCTGCACGCGCGACTCGCTGCGCGAGCTGGCGACGCCGGGCATCCTGGCGATCTTCGCGCCGATCGCCGTCGGCTTCGGCCTCGGCGTCGGCCCGCTGGGCGCCTACCTGGCCGGCTCCATCGGTGCCGGCACGCTCATGGCGGTGTTCCTCGCGAACTCCGGCGGCGCGTGGGACAACGCCAAGAAGCTGGTCGAGGACGGCAACCACGGTGGCAAGGGATCGCCCGCCCACGAGGCGACGATCATCGGCGACACGGTCGGTGACCCGTTCAAGGACACCGCCGGCCCGGCGATCAACCCGCTGCTCAAGGTGATGAACCTCGTCGCCCTGCTCATCGTCCCGGTCGTCGTTCAGGTGACCTACGGCGAGGACGCCAAGGACTGGGTCCGGTACACCATCGCCGGTGTCTCGGTGCTCATCATCGTGGTGGCCGTGTACATCTCCAAGCGTCGTCCGATCGCCATCGGCGACGTCCAGGAGGACGGCGCCATGGACGAGGCGACCAGCCCCGCCTGACCGCACCACCCCACGTGACCCCCGCGGCCCCGCTGCGGGGGTCACGTGCGTCTGGCGCATCGCGTCCCTCCGTCCCCACGATTCCCATCAGGTGATGGGAATCGCGAGCCCACCACGGAACTCCGTGACTCACCTGGGGATGTCCGCCCAGGTGAGTGGGGGAGAACCAGGGTGAGTGGGTGGCATCGACGTGGCGGCGTGACACGCTGGCCGCATGGAACAGGTGCGCGCACGGCTGGCCGACGTCGGGTTCACGGTGGACCGGGTCCAGGAGCTCCTCGGCCCCGCCGCCCACGCCGCCCTGCTGCGCAACGAGACGACGCCGGCCGAGCGCGCCACGCGCGACGGCTCCGCGCTCTCCACGCTCGTGCGGCTCTTCTCCCTCCAGCGCGCCGAGCCGGCCCGTGCCGTCGAGGCCGCCCTCCCGGGGCTCGTCGACGACCTGCTCGAGCGGGGGCTGCTCGGACGCGACGGGTCCGACGTGCGTGCGCTCGTCGACGTCCGGCCCTACGGCGACGAGGAGCACGACTGGTGGGTGGTCTGCGACCTCACGCCCGGTCTCGACACCAGCCCGATCGAGGTCGGACCGGAGCACGTGCTCGGCATCAGCGAGGCGTCGTCGTCGCTCGCGCAGCTCACGGTGCCCACGTCGGGTGGACGCGTGCTCGACCTCGGCACGGGCTGCGGGGTGCAGGCGCTGCACCTGGCGCAGCGCCACGACCAGGTGGTCGCCACCGACGTGAACCCGCGCGCGCTGTGGGCGGCACGGCTCACGGCCGAGCTGAACGGTGCCGACGTCGACGTGCGCGACGGCTCGTTCTGGGAGCCGGTGGCCGGCGAGCGGTTCGACGTGATCGCCACGAACCCGCCGTTCGTCGTCTCGCCGCCCACGGGGGAGCGGCTCGTGTACCGCGAGGGGTCGCTCGAGACCGACGGCGTGGTGCGCACCGTCGTCTCGGGCGCCGCGGACCACCTGCGTCCCGGCGGCTGGTGCCAGGTGCTGGGCAGCTGGGTGCACACCGACGAGCCGTGGGAGGAACGTCTGCACAGCTGGATCGCCCCCACCGGGCTCGACGCCTGGGTGGTGCAGCGCGAGGTCGTCGACCTGCCGGCGTACGTGGAGATGTGGCTGGCCGACGCGGGCGCACGCCACCGACCCGACTACGCCGAGCGCTACGACGCGTGGCTGGGCTGGTTCGACGAGCAGGGCGTGGAAGCGATGGCCTTCGGGTGGATCAACCTGCGGGCGGTCCACCGCGACGTCCCGGTGCTGCGGATGGAGCAGTGGCGGCACGAGGTCGTGCCACCGGTCGGCGCCGCCGTGCTCGACTGGGCCGAGCGGGTCGACGCCCTGGCCGACGCCGACGACGTTCTCGACGTCCGCTGGACCCAGGCCACCGGCCTGGCGCAGGAGACGTACGGTCCGGCGGGCGCGGCCGACCCGGAGGCGATCGTGGTGCGGCTGGGGGAGGGGCTGCGTCGCGCGAGGCAGGTCGACACCGTGGAGGCGGGGCTGCTCGGCGCCCTCGACGGCGACCTCACGGCCGGTCAGGTGATCGACGCGCTCGCCCAGCTGCTCGACCGCGACCCGACCGAGCTGCGTGAGTCGTACCGACCCGTCGTGCACGACCTCGTGGCCGACGGGTTCCTGGTGCCCTGAGAGCGTCGGCGCAGGGCGTGGCGCGCGCCACGTCGGCCCCCGGGGCACGATGTTTGTTGACAGGACGCGTTAGCGTTTGCCCCGTCCGGCCCCCGACCAGTGGGGCCGACGCCGTCCAGCAGGGAGTATCACCGTGACCACGCTCGTCATCGTCGAGTCGCCGAACAAGGTGCGCAGCATCCAGTCGTACCTGGGTGACGGGTACGTCGTCGACTCCAGCGTGGGCCACATCCGGGACCTTCCGAAGGGCGCCGACCAGGTGCCGGCCAAGTACAAGGGGCTGCCCTGGGCGCGACTCGGCGTCGACATCGACAACGGCTTCGAGCCGGTCTACGTGGTCGCCGCCGACAAGAAGTCGCAGATCACCAAGCTCAAGAAGCTGCTCAAGGAGTCCGACGAGCTCGTGCTCGCGACCGATGAGGACCGCGAGGGCGAGGCCATCGCGTGGCACCTGTACGACGAGCTGAAGCCGAAGGTGCCGGTCAAGCGGATCGTCTTCAACGAGATCACCAAGGAAGCGATCACCCGCGCGGTCGAGAACCCGCGCGACATCGACATGGACCTCGTCGACGCGCAGGAGACCCGGCGCATCCTCGACCGTCTCTACGGCTACGAGGTCAGCCCCGTCCTGTGGAAGAAGGTCATGTCGGGCCTGTCCGCCGGTCGCGTGCAGTCGGTGGCCACCCGTCTGGTCGTCGAGCGCGAGCGGGAGCGGATGGCGTTCCGGTCCGCGTCGTACTGGGACCTCGACGCCACCTTCGACGCGGGCGAGAAGCACGAGGACGCCCGCCTGTTCCCGGCACGGCTGGTGAGCGTGAGCGGCAAGAGGGTGGCCAACGGCTCGGCCTTCGCCGACGACGGCACCCTCAAGAACGCCGAGGTCGCGCACCTCGACGAGGCCCGGGTGACGGCGCTGGCCGCTGGCCTGCGCGACGAGTCCTTCGCGGTCGCCGCGGTCGACGCCAAGCCCTACACCCGCAAGCCCTACGCCCCGTTCCGCACCACGACGATGCAGCAGGAGGCGTCGCGCAAGTTCGGGTTCGGCGCGGCCCGCACCATGCAGGTGGCGCAGCGTCTGTACGAGGGCGGGCACATCACCTACATGCGCACCGACTCGATCACGCTGTCCCAGACGGCGCTGAACGCGGCCCGGTCGCAGGTCCGCGAGCTCTACGGTGCCGAGTACCTGCCCGAGAAGCCGCGCACCTACACGGGCAAGGTCAAGAACGCGCAGGAGGCGCACGAGGCCATCCGGCCGGCGGGCGAGAAGTTCCGCACGCCACAGGCCACGGGTCTGCGCGGCGACGAGTACAAGCTGTACGAGCTCATCTGGAAGCGCACGCTCGCCTCGCAGATGAAGGACGCCCGGGGCGAGCAGGTCTCGATCAGGCTGGCGGCCACGGCCTCCGACGCCGCGGGTGCCGACGCGGGCGCCCCGGTCGAGTTCACGGCGTCCGGTCGCACCATCACCTTCCACGGCTTCCTCAAGGCCTACGTCGAGTCCCGCGAGGACAACGGCCAGGGCGACGACCAGCAGACCAAGCTGCCGGCCCTGGCGCAGGGCGACACGGTCGCGGCGCACGAGCTGACCCCGGCCGGCCACGAGACCAAGCCGCCGGCCCGCTACACCGAGGCCTCGCTCATCAAGGAGCTGGAGGAGCGCGAGATCGGCCGGCCGTCCACGTATGCGTCGATCATCGGCACCATCCAGAACCGCGGCTACGTGTTCAAGAAGGGCACGGCGCTGGTGCCGGCCTGGATCGCGTTCAGCGTCGTGCGGTTGATGGAGCAGCACTTCCCGCGTCTGGTCGACTACTCGTTCACGGCCGAGCTGGAGGACGTGCTCGACGAGGTCTCGCACGGTCGCGACGCCCGCCAGCGCGTGCTCGAGAGCTTCTGGGCCGGCAGCGGCGAGAAGGACACCGGCCTCAAGTGGCTGATCGAGAACCTGCCCGACATCGACGCGCGCGGACTGGCCACGTTCGAGCTGGGCGACGACATCGCGGTCCGCGTCGGTCGGTACGGCCCGTACGTCGAGGGCCCGCCGATGGTGCCCGGCAAGGACGGTGCCGACGTCCCCACTCGGGCCAACGTGCCCGAGGACCTGCCGCCGGACGAGCTGACCCTCGCGAAGGCCAAGGAGCTGCTGGCCAACCCGGCCGGCGCCGAGAAGATGCTCGGCACGCACCCCGAGACCGGCCTCGACCTGGTGGTCAAGAACGGTCGGTTCGGCCCCTACGTCACCGAGCTGCTGCCCGAGGGCGCCAAGAAGAGCGAGAAGCCGCGCACGGCCAGCCTGTTCCAGTCCATGAGCATGGACTCGATCGGGATCGACGACGCCGTCAAGCTGCTCACGCTGCCGCGCGTGGTCGGCAAGGACGCCGAGGGTGTCGAGATCACCGCGCAGAACGGCCGCTACGGGCCCTACCTGAAGAAGGGCACCGACTCGCGCTCGCTGGAGTCCGAGGAGCAGCTGTTCACCCTCACCGAGGAGCAGGCGCTGGCGATCTACGCCCAGCCGAAGACGTACGGCCGCCGTGGTGCGGCCAAGCCGCCGCTCAAGGAGCTGGGCGACGACCCGGTCAGCGGCAGCCCGATCGTCGTGAAGGAGGGTCGCTTCGGCGTCTACGTCACCGACGGTGAGTACAACGCCACGCTGCGCAAGGACGACTCCCTGGAGACCCTCACCGCCGAGCGTGCGCAGGAGCTGCTCGCCGAGCGCCGGGCCCGCGGCCCGGCCAAGAAGACGGCCAAGAAGGGCGCGAAGAAGGCGACCAAGAAGGCCCCGGCGAAGAAGACGGCGGCCAAGAAGACGGCGGCGAAGAAGACCACCGCGAAGAAGTCCGCGGCCAAGAAGACCACCGCGAAGAAGACGACGGCCACGTAGAGCTGAGTCCTCGGGCGGTCAGGGCTTCTCCCTTCTCGTGGACCGTTCCACGCGAAGGGAGAATCCCTGACGACCGCAGGCGCCGAGCGGTGTGGATTCCACCGTCCGGGCGCTCGTGCGGTGGAGGATCCACCGCGGGCACGCGCGAAGGGAGAATGCTGCGCCGGTCACGCGCAAAGGAAGAATCGTGGGTCCACCCCCGGCACCAGATGAGTCCCGCGCCCCCGGACCAGCGCCCGCCCAGGTCCCCGGTCGAGGCCTTTCGGGGGCCGCCTCCAGCGAAGACCGAGGCAGCGCATCGGTGAGTCGTGACCGCGGGCAGTGCGTCAGTGAGTCGTGACGACCGCAGGCAGCGCAGCAGCACGACGGCACTGCCGCAACCAGCGCAGCAGCAGACGCGACGACACACCACCCCACCCCGTCGCACCCGCCCCCTAGGATCGGCGACATGCAGCCTCGCTACACCGACTCGGGCGTCTTCGTCGCCCTCGAGGGTGGCGAGGGGGGCGGCAAGTCCACCCAGTCCCGCCTGCTGCGCGACTGGCTCACGGCCCAGGGAACGCCCGTGCTGCTCACGCGCGAGCCCGGTGGCACCGAGGTCGGCGCCCGGCTGCGCAGCATCGTGCTCGACCCGGCCACCGGCGACCTGTCGCCGCGCACCGAGGCCCTCGTCTACGCCGCCGACAAGGCCGAGCACGTCGACGCCGTGGTGCTCCCGGCGCTCGAGCGCGGCGAGGTCGTGGTCACCGACCGCTACGTCGACTCCACGCTCGCCTACCAGGGGGCGGGCCGCGCCATCGACGCCGCCGAGCTGGAGCACGTCGCCCGGTGGGCCACGGCCGACCTGCGGCCCCACCTGACCGTGGTGCTCGACCTCGATCCCACGGTCGGACTGTCGCGCGCCGGTGAGCCCGACCGCATAGAGGCCGAGCCGCTCGACTTCCACCAGCGCGTCCGTGAGCACTTCCTGACCCTCGCGGCCGCCGACCCGGCCCACTACCTCGTCCTCGACGCCGACCAGCCGCCCGAGGTCGTGCACGCCGCCATCCGGGCTGCGGTCGAGCCGTGGCTCGGGCAGGCCCGCCACGACGGCGGTGACCTGTGACGAGCGTGTGGGACGAGCTCGTCGGCCAGGGACCGGTCGTCGACACGTTGTCCGCGGCGGTCCGGTCCGCCGGCGGCGACGGTCGCTCCATGACGCACGCGTGGCTGCTCACCGGTCCGCCCGGGTCGGGGCGCTCCAACGCGGCCAAGGCGTTCGCGGCGGCGCTGCAGTGCGAGCTGGGTGGCTGCGGCCAGTGCCACTCGTGCACCACGGCGGCGGCCGGCAGCCATCCCGACATCACCGTCATCCGCACCGACGGGCTGTCCATCGGCACCGACGTCGCGCGCGAGTACGTGCGCAAGTCGGCCCTGCGGCCGGCGCTCGGGCGCTGGCAGGTGCTCATCGTCGAGGACGCCGACCGACTCACCGAGCAGGCGGCCAACGCCCTGCTCAAGGCGGTGGAGGAGCCGTCGCAGTACACGGTGTGGATGCTGTGCGCGCCCGCCACCGAGGACGTCATCGTCACCATCCGGTCGCGCTGCCGGGCCGTGCTGCTGCGCACCCCGCCCGCCGACGCGATCGCCCGCCTGCTGGTGGAGCGCGACGGGGTGGAGCCCCAGCTCGCGCAGGCGGTCGCGGCGGCGTCGCAGGGACACATCGGTCGCGCGCGCGGTCTGGCCCGCGACCCGCAGGCACGGGAGCGTCGTCGCGACATCCTGTCGCTGCCCACGTCGTTGCGCTCCCTCGGCGACTGCCTGGTGGCCGCCCAGCGCATCAACGACGAGGCCACCGCGCGAGCCGCCGCGGTCGCCGACGTGGCCGACGAGCGCGAGACCTCCGACCTCAAGCAGTCGTGGGGCGTGGAGGACCGTGGCCGCAGGCCCGCCGGCTACGCCGGTGCGGTCTCCTCGCTCGAGAAGGACCAGAAGAGGCGTCGCACCCGGCTCGCGCGTGACTCGATCGACGGCGTCCTGCTCGACCTCCTCTCGTTCTGCCGCGACGTCGTGGTCGCGCAGACGGCACCCGGCGCGCCGCTCGTGAACGCCGACGTCGCCGACGCGGTCCGTTCGGCCGCCGACGTGTGGACCCCCGACTCGACGCTCCGCAGGATCGATGCGATCGTCGAGGCACGCGAGGCGCTCACCGCCAACGCTGCACCGCTGCTCACCCTCGAACGCATGATGATGGGATTCCGGACCCGATGAAGCGCCCTCTCCTCGTCCTGATCGTCCTTGCCGCCGTGGCCGCCGTCGTGGTCGGCGTGCTGGTCGCCACGCGCGGTGACGACTCCGCTCCCACGGCCCAGCTCGAGCCCACGGGTGAGAAGGCCCCCGACGGGCTGCAGCGCTTCTACGACCAGGAGCTGACCTGGGAGGACTGCGGCGGCGAGCGCGAGTGCGCCACGATCGAGGTGCCCGTCGACTACGACGAGCCCGACGGCGAGACCACGAAGCTGAAGGCGGCGCGCTACCTGGCGGAGGGCGACGGCACCCGCGTGCTGTTCGTCAACCCGGGCGGCCCGGGCGGCTCGGCCATCGACTACGCGGGATCGCTCGCCGGGAGCATGGGCGACGAGGTCCGCGATGCGTTCACCATCGTCGGGGTCGACCCGCGCGGCGTCGGCGAGAGCTCGCCGCTGGAGTGCCTGCCCGACGAGCAGTTCGACGAGTACGCCGCGAGCGACCCGGACCCCTCGAGCGACGCCGAGGTCCAGGAGTTCCGCGACGCGGTCAAGGAGCTCGGCGAGGCGTGCCGGAAGAACTCCGGTGACCTCGCCGGCCACGTCTCCACCGAGGAGGCGGCCCGCGACATGGACGTCGCGCGAGCCCTGCTCGGTCAGAAGAAGCTGGACTGGTTCGGCGCCTCCTACGGCACGCAGCTGGGTGCCACCTACGCCACGTTGTTCCCCGCCAAGGTCGGCGCGATGGTCCTCGACGGCGCGGTCGACCCGTCCAAGGACGTGTTCGGGTCCTCGCTGGGCCAGGCCACCGGGTTCCAGCGTGCGCTCGACGCCTACATCGCGTCGTGCGTGAAGCTCGAGTCGTGCCCGCTGGGGCAGGACGCCGACGCCGCGCAGCGCGCGATCGAGACCCTGATGAGCCAGCTGGAGGACGAGCCGCTGCCCACCGGCACCGATCGCGAGCTCACCAAGGGGCGTGCGTTCTACGGCATCGCCGTCACGCTGTACGACAAGGCCAGCTGGATCGCCCTCTCGCAGGGCCTCACGGCGGCGCTGCGCGGTGACGGCTCGGTCCTGCTGCAGCTGAACGACGCCTACTTCTCGCGCAAGGGCAACGGCGAGTACGACGGCAACATCGGCTGGGCCAACATCGCGGTCAACTGCCTCGACAACCGTGAGCGCCCGAGCGTCGACGAGGTCGAGGCCGAGCTGCCGACGTTCGAGAAGGCCTCGCCGGTCTTCGGCGAGGCGCTGGGCTGGGGCGTGCTGGGCTGCAGCGACTGGCCGGAGCCGGCCGAGCGCCCGCAGGTCGAGATCGACGCCGAGGGCTCCGCGCCGATCGTCGTCATCGGCACCACCCGCGACCCGGCCACCCCGTACGAGAACGCGAAGGCGCTCGCCGACCAGCTCGGCGACTCCGAGGGCGTCCTGCTCACGCGCGACGGCGACGGCCACACCGCCTACGGGTCGGGCAACCAGTGCATCAAGAAGGCCGTCGACGCCTACCTCGTCGACGGCACGGTCCCGAAGGACGGCCTCACCTGCGAGGACGAGGGCTGACGCACGCTCTCGGCTCTCGGCTCGTCACGCCGCTTCGGCGCGTGCGAGGTAGGTGTGCCGCGCTACGGGGGCACCCGGCGGTAGGACCGCCGCAGATACGCACCTGCTAATCGCGGAGGACCGACTTCCTACCGCCCAGGTTTCGCGCGCCACCTACCTCCGACGGCCGCGGAGCGTCGCCGTGGGTCGGTCGGGGAGTGGTCAGGCCGAGCGGATGGCCTCGTGGTGGCGGATGACCTCGTCGATGATGAAGGTCAGGAACTTCTCGGCGAAGGCGGGGTCGAGGTCCGACTCCACGGCGAGCGTGCGGAGCCGCTCGATCTGGCGCGACTCGCGCTCGGGGTCCGAGGGCGGCAGCTCGTGCGCGGCCTTGAGACGCCCCACCCGCTGCGTGCACTTGAACCGCTCGGCGAGCAGGTGCACCAGGGCCGCGTCGATGTTGTCGATGCTGGATCGCATGTCGTCCAGCTCGGCCCGCACGTCCTCTGTTCCGTCCACGCGTCGAGTGTAGGGGCCCGGTTTGTGGCCCCCGCAGGGCCCGGATAGACTCGTCGAGGTTCGGCGGGCGATCCTCGCTGGGCCTTCGCCGCCTTAGCTCAGTCGGTAGAGCGTTTCACTCGTAATGAAAAGGTCGTCGGTTCGATTCCGACAGGCGGCTCCACAGTCACACTGCTAGCGCAGCGTCCTCGCCGCATCCGGGTCTCGGGTGCGGCGAGTTTTTCGTTTCCGGGTCGGGGTGCGCGGGGGTTCGTGAGATCGCTCGATTGCGGCGTCTTCGCAGGTCAGGGGCAGGGGCCGTTTCACCAGCAGTGAAATGGTGGACGCTCCTCGGAAGCCTGCTGAGGAATGGTCCTGGGTCCACCGGTCGACGGGGGATCCGGCCTGCGGCAACGTGAGGCTCGAAGTTTGCGTAATTTGTGAACAAGATCAGATTCTCGGTGTTACGTTCCTCGAAATCGGCCCCTTTGGCTGCGGACGTGAGTCCGTTCGCAGGCGCCGCGGTGACGGCGACTGGGGGAGCTTCATGATGGGCAGTTCGAGGTTTTCGGGGGCGATCGGGGCGCTTTCGAGCGTGCTCGTTGTCGGTGTACTGACTGTCTGCACTGGGCTTGGAGCGGGTGCGGGCAACGTGGCTGAAGCGGGAGCACGGAAAGTCCTGGGTGCTTGAAATGGACTACTTCAGTTCATACTGGCGCTTCATGAACTGGGTCGCGCTATTTCTCATGCTGGGTCTAGGCTGTCTCGCAGTCGCCATCGGGGAATTCGCAGGGGCTCTGCTGTGCTTTGGCATCGCACCTCTCAACTACTGGATGACTCGGGTCTTGGACAAGAAATAGATGGGACTGCTACACCGTCAGGTGACAGGCGCAGCGCGACCCTTCGCCTCGACCGGAACAGTCCGCGCAGCTGGGACGGAAGCCGAGTCGCTGTGTGTCGCAGGCGGCCTGGGAGAGCGCCGGTAGCAACTCAACACGGCTTGAGGACTAGTGGGCGCGCACCCCCCGCGCACCCCCAGACCGCTACTGCATGGAACGGTTGCAACGAGAAGCGCTGAAAGGCGGCTGCGGACAGCATCGCTGGGGGTTTCCGGGCTCTCGTAATGAAAAGGTCGTCGGTTCGATTCCGACAGGCGGCTCCGAAAGGTCTCGGAGCAGGCGCGTGCTGGACGACGGTCGTCGTTCGCATCCGCGTCGCTGCGCCCCTCAGCTGCTGACGACCAGCTCGTCGAGCGCGACGACATGCCCCTCCGTGCAGCGCACCTCGGCCTCGACGTCGGCCCCGCAGTCGGCGTGGACGAAGCGGGGGGAGGTCCGGGCCCCGGTGTGCCGGCGCCCCCACGCGGCCAGGGCGAGGAGGACCGGCAGCAGCTCCTCGCCGCTCTCGGTGAGCACGTACTCGTGCCGCGTGCGCTGGCCCGGCTCGCGGTAGGGGCGACGTTCGAGCAGACCGGCCTCCAGCAGCTCGCGGAGGCGGGCCGAGGCCACGGCGTCGCTGATGCCCACGCGAGTGGCGAGGTCGTCGAAGCGGCTGGTTCCGTACGACACCTCGCGCATGAGGAGAAGTGCCGAACGGGTGCCGACCACGTGCAGCGCACGGTCGATGGGGCAGTGGTCGCCGGGGGACCTGCGGTCGGGGGACGCGAGGCGTCCTTCGAGTCGGGCGGGCATGGACCGATCCTACGCCCTGGCTTGGCAGGACCATAGCCAGGCACTAGGTTGCTGGCTATGCCTCATCCTAGCCAGGGTGCGCGAGCGGTCGTGCTCGTCACCATCGGTGCCGCCTTCATGTCCAGCCTCGACCTGTTCGTGGTGAATGTCGCGTTCGACGACATCGGGCGCGACCTGGGCGTGGGCACGCCTGGCGGCCCCACTGCCGCGGACCTGAGCTGGGTGCTCAACGCCTACGCGGTCACCTTCGCGGCCCTGCTCGTCCCGTTCGGACGGCTCGCGGACCGCTACGGGCGCAAGCAGATGTTCGTCGGTGGGCTCGCGCTGTTCGTCGCGGCGAGCGTGGCCTGCGCCCTCAGCACGGGCGTCTGGATGCTGGTGGCCTGCCGGGTCCTGCAGGCCGCGGGCGCCGCCGCCATGACGCCGACCAGCCTCGGCATCCTCATGGGTGCCCTGCCGCCCGAGCGGCGCGTGGGCGCGGTGCGGCTGTGGGCGGCGACCGGCGCGCTGGCGGCAGCGTTCGGGCCGACCGTCGGAGGCGTGCTCACCCAGCTGTCGTGGCACTGGGTGTTCCTCATCAACCTGCCCATCGGGCTCGGCCTGCTGTGGCTCGCGGTCACGGTCGTGCGCGACGCGCGCACCGACGACGACGCGGTCCGCCCGGACCTGGCCGGCGCGGTCGTCTTCGCGGCAGAGGTCGGCCTGCTCGCTCTCGGCCTGACCAAGAGCAACGACTGGGGATGGGCGGACCCGCGAACCGCCGGGTCGCTCGCCGGCGCGGTCGTGCTCGGCACGGTGTTCTGGGCACAGTCGCGTCGTCACCCTTCGCCGGTCATCCATCCAGCGCTGCTGCGTGTTCGCTCGTTCCGCTACGCCAACCTGGCCATGCTGGTCTTCAACGTCGCCTTCGCCGCACAGCTGCTGGTCGGGATCCTCTGGCTGCAGCAGATCTGGGGCTACTCCTCGCTCCGGACCGGCTTCGCGGTGGCCGTCGGCCCGATCATGGTCCCCGTGACGGCCGCCCTCTCGCACCGCTTCCTGCCCCACGTCGCGCCCGCCCGACTCGTCGCCGCGGGCTCCATCGTGTGCGCGGTGGGCAACGTGTGGATGGTGTCGGTCATGGGCGTCGAGCCGGCGTTCGTGTCGGCCTACCTGCCGGGGTGGCTGCTGGGCGGCATCGGCGTCGGGCTGGCCCTGCCGAACCTCATCGCCGGCGGCACCCGTGACCTTGCGCCAGACCAGTCCGCTACCGGCAGCGCCGTGGTCACCATGTCGCGCCAGATCGGCTTCGTCGTCGGGGTGAGCGTGCTGTTCGCCATCGTCGGCAGCGCCCAGGGTGTCGCCGCTCGCGACGGCTTCGTTGCCACGTGGTGGGTCTGTGCCGGGGCTCTGGTGGTGGCGGCGGTGCTTGCCCTCGGCATGACGAACCGCGTTGCTCAGCCGGTCACGGCGGCCCGGTCGTGACGGTCCGGCCGTCGGTGCACCCCGTCGAAGGGTCGGGGCACCCTGGCTACGGTGCGTCGTTCACCCGCGACTGGTGGTCCTTCGCGGGCGTCATGGGGGGTGTGACCGCCGGTGCCGTCCTCGATGCGGTCGCCGCCGAGGTGCCACCGGACTGGCGCGTCCGGACGGCCACGTTCCAGTACCTGGCCGGTGTGCGCGACGACCCGCTCGAGATCGCGGTCCGGACCGTCCACCAGGGACGGAGCTCGGTGGTGAGCTCCGTCGAGGCGGCGAGCGCGGGCCGTCCGGCGTTGCTGGCGACCGTCCTCTCGGCTCCCGTCGACGAGGAGCAGGGCTCGTTCACCGACGTCGCGATGCCCGACGTCCCCGCGCCCGGCCGGTGCGAGGAGGTGAAGCTCCCGCGCGACCTGGTCCCGGTGAGTGCACAGCTGGAGTTCCGCTTCGCCACCGAGGCGCGGCCGACCGTCGGCGGTGACACCGCCGAGCTGGTCGCGTGGGTTCGGCTGCGGACGGAGGGTCGCTACGGTCCTGGTGAGCTGGCGGTCATCAGCGACGCGATGCCGCCCGCGCTGTTCGGGATCGCCTCCACCCCGGTGCTGATGCCCACCGCCGACCTTTCGCTGGTGCTCGGCCAGCACCCGCCGACGTCCGGGTTCGTGCTGGTCAGGATGAGGGCGCGCCACCTCGACCGTGCCTGGGCCGTCGACGACTGCGACGTGTGGTCCGACGACGGTGCGCTCCTCGTGCAGTCCCGCCAGTCGCGCCGGCTGCTGGGCCCGCTCTCGTGACATCGGTCGCGCGGAGGGGCCGGCGGCATCAGTCCCGCTCGACGCGCTGACGTAGCCTCGACGGTCGGGACGGCGCACCTGCGCCCCGGGGGAGGTCGAGATGGGTCCGGTCGAGATCACGGTGATCCTGCTCGCGGGACTGGCGGCGGGGACGATCAACACCGTCGTCGGGTCCGGCACCCTCATCTCCTTCCCGACGCTGCTGGCGCTCGGCGTCCCACCGGTCACCGCGAACGTGTCGAACGGCATCGGGCTCGTCCCCGGCTCGGTCTCGGGGGCCATCGGGTACCGGCGCGAGCTGCGTGGCCAGCGTCGGCGAGCCATGCGGCTCGTGCCCGCGTCCGCCGTCGGCGCTGTCGCCGGTGCGGTCCTGCTGCTCGTGCTCCCGGCGTCGGCGTTCTCGGCGATCGTGCCGGTGCTCATCCTGCTGGGCTGCGTGCTCGTGGTGCTCGGGCCGCGGATCTCGGCCGCCGTCGCCCGACGGCACGCCGAGCGCGGCGGGCTGTCCGAGGACGGTGCCTGGTGGACGCGACCGCTGGTCGCGTTGACCGGCGTCTACGGCGGCTACTTCGGTGCCGCGCAGGGCATCATCCTGCTCGCCGTCATGGGCATCGGGATCGATGACGAGCTGCAGCGGCTGAACGCGCTGAAGAACGTGCTGGCGGCCGTGGCCAACGGGGTCTCGGGCCTCGTCTTCATCGCCGTGGCCGACGTCGACTGGCTCGTGGTGCTGCTCATCGCGATCGGCTCGGCCGTCGGCGGGCAGGTCGGGTCGACCGTCGGGCGACGTCTCCCGGCGTCGGCGCTGCGCGTGCTCGTGGTCGGGGTCGGCGTGGTCGCCCTCGTCACGTTCCTGCGCGGGTGAACCACCTCCGGTGGCGCCGCCGGACCGTATGACGCACCTCACTCCCGACGGCCGCTCGGTTGGCGCAAAGTGGCACGGAGAACCTGTGACTTCTGCCAGGATGTGGACCTGAGGAAGTCGTTCATGTTTGTGTACCGTCGGGGAGTCGGCGGGTGCTTGAGGGAGCTCTGCCAGTGCGTCGTCGCACCATGCCGCGTACGCGGCTCGTCCACCCTGCCGTCGTGGTCGCGCTGGTCGCGGCCTTCGTCGCCGTCGTCCCGGTCGCGCCGGCCGTGGCCGCCCAGTCGATGACGCTCAGCGCGTCGAGCGACCCCGTGCTGGTGGGTGAGGACGTGTCGTACTCGCTGCGCGCCACCAACACCGGCGACGAGGACCTGTACAACGTCACGTTCCGGGCCGTGCTGCCCGCCGGCATCACCTACGTGCCCGGGTCGACCCGTCCGGACAGCGTCGGTGACCCCGTGGTGTGGACCTCTGCCGAGGGCGAGCAGACCCTCGTGTGGCGCAACGTCGACGACGCCGCGCGGTCCGGCAGCGTCTCCCTCGCCTTCGACGCCGAGCCGGACACCGACGTGTACCCCGTCGGGTCCACCGTGCCGGTCGACCTGGACGTGTACGCCAACAGCGACCCGCGGCTCGTGCCCCGGTTCACCCCGGCCGGCACGTTGCTGGATCGCTCGACCGCGTCGGCGACGACCACGAGCACCACCGCGGTGAGCGCGATCGCGCTCTCGAAGTCCGAGCCGAGCCCGGAGCACGAGCTCCTGCGCGGTGTGCACGACCACCCCACGACGTTCACGCTGCGCGTCCGCAACAACGGCTCGACGCCCACCGACGACGTCGAGGTCGTCGACTACCTGCCCGCCGGCCTGGAGTTCCTCGGCTGCGGTGGTGTCGACAACGCCCCGGCCGGCTTCGAGGAGTACCCCGGCTCCGGGCGACTCACCGGCACGCCCGCCGCGGGCGCGGACTGTGCGACGCCGGTCTCCGTCGAGACGGTCGACTCCGACCTGCCCGCCGGGTACCCGGCCGGGGTCTACACGAAGGTCACCTGGGACGTCGGCACGCTGGCCGGAGGCGGCAGCCGCACCCTGACCTACGCCGCGGGCATCCCGATGCGCGAGAACGTCATGCCGCAGGGTGAGTTCACCGGGACCGCGAACCTGACGAACAACACCGGTGCCCCGACGCGCGAGGGCGCCACCGAGAAGGCCTACACGAACCGCGCGATCGCCAGCGGCACGTACACCGGGACGATCGAGGGCGACCCCGCCGACAAGACGGTGAGCGCGAGCGCGCGCGTGACCGTGACGTCCGAGGACGTCGCCGTCCAGAAGTCCGTCGCGCCGCGCACCTTCGTCCAGGGTCAGGTCGCCACGTACACGCTGTCCGTCCAGGGCAGCGAGTACACGACCGCGTCCGACGTGGTCCTCACCGACGACATGCCCAACGGCCTGTGCCCGCTCGACGACGAGACGAACCACGAGAACACCTCGGCCGCCGAGTGCGCGCGAGGCGGCTCCTTCGCGCCCACGGGTGGCGCCTCCTACGCCGACGTCGAGGACCTGGACGCCGACGGCTTCCGCATCACGTTCACGCCGTTCGAGCTCGAGCGGAGCCAGGTCCGCACGATCACCTACAAGGCGCGGATGCGCAGCGCCTACGAGGGCAGCACCGAGCCCACCAGCTCCGGCGACAGCTTCGTCAACACGGTGGCGCTGCAGGGCCGCACCACCAAGGTGCCCGCGTCCGAGAGCGGGACCGACCCGGTGACCGTCAACGACGAGTCCCAGGCCTCGATCGGCACCGAGGGCCCCCGTCTCGACAAGACGGTGGGCACGCAGGCCACCCCGATGAGCTGCGCCGCCACCAGCTACATCGACAACCGTGCCGGCGACGAGTCCGTGCTGTCGTACCGCAAGGGCGATCGGGTCTGCTTCAAGATCCGGGTCGACTTCTCCGACGCGACGGCCACCCGCGCCCCCCGCGTCTCGGACTTCCTGCCCGACGGCGTCGTGTACGAGGCAGGCTCGGCCACGCCCACCGCGGCGAACGACGTCACGATCTCCACCGACGAGGCCACCGGCAACCCGGTCTTCACGATCGGGGACGTGATCGCCGGCCAGCGCTTCGTCGAGCCCGGTGCCGTGTTCGAGGTGGTCCTGAGCGGCATCGTCTCGACCCCCGGCGACGCCGACGTGGACGTGAAGGGCAACCTGGCGAAGTTCCGCTACCTGGACCAGCAGGGCCGTTCGCAGTCGCTGCGCGACCAGGTGACCTTCTACGTCGCGCCGCCGCCGACCGTCGCCATCGAGAAGTCCGTGGACGACGCCGAGGTCCGCCACGGCGACGTGTCGACCTTCTCGGTGAAGGTCACCAACGCCAGCGACACCGATGACGTGGAGGGCAACGAGCGCGCCGTCGACGACGTGCAGGTGCGCGACCTCCTGCCCCCGCAGTACACGTGCGGCGACGTGAGCGCCATCTCCGACGGCGGCGCGTGCGCGACCGTCGACGGTGTCGCGGTCGTCTCGTGGACCGTCACGACGGCGCTCGCGCCCGGCGACTCCACCACCCTCACGTACCGCGCGACCACGCCCACCACCACCGCCGCCGGCCGCAGCTACGTGAACACGGCGGGCGTCCGCTCGTTCGCCGCCGCCACCAACGTCGGGACCGACGGCCGCACCACCCACTACCCGCGCGAGAACATCGACCCCGCCGTCACCGCAGCGCAGATGGACGCCCCGCCCGCGAAGGACACCGCCAGCGTGCGGCTCCCGGCGGTCGAGGTGGAGAAGACCAACGTCACCGACGTCGACTCCGAGACCGGCAACGGCGACCACGACGCCGTGAGCGGCGAGGGGATCGACTACACGATCACGGCGACCATCCCCGCGCGCACCACGGTGTACCGGGCGACCTTGAAGGACGTGCTGCCCGCGAACCTGCAGGTCACCGGCTCGACGATCGTGTTCCGTCCCGACGCGGGCAGCGCCACCACGGCACCCCTGCCCGCCTCGATCGAGTCAGACGGCAACCACGGCGTGCGGTTCCCGGCCACCTACACGAACGCCACGGAGACCGACCAAGTGGTGGTGCTCCAGATCGCCGCCCGGGTGGCTCCCGGCACGACGGCGACCGGGACGCGGACCAACACGGCCACGTTCACCTCGACCGCCGGACCGGCCGACGCCACCGGCACCGAGTCCGTGCAGGACACCTCGGACGTCCAGGTCAAGCTGCCCGTCCCCAAGCTGACGAAGACCTCGAACCCGACCTCCGTGGTGGGTGCGGGCCAGGACGTGACGTACACGCTCAAGGCCGAGAACACCGGTCCGGTGCCGCTGCACGACGCGGTGCTGACCGACTGCCTGCCGCTGGCGCTGACGCTCGACGCAGGGACGCTGCCGTCAGGCGCGACCTCGGCCCAGGCGACCGGCAGCCAGTGCACCTCGACGTCGTTCACCTACATCACCGTGCCGGTCGGCTCGCTCGAGCCGGCCGAGTCCCGGTCGTTCACCTACACCGCGAAGGTCGCGGTCGACGCCGCCGGTGGCGCGTCGTACCGCAACGACGCACGCCTCGTCGGTAGCACGCTCGACGACGGACGCAACGACAACAGCACCGAGACCACGGTCTCGACCACCGCGAACAAGACCGTCACCACGACGTCCGCCTCGCTCACCAAGTCTGTGCTGCCCCTGACGCCGACCATCGGGGACACGGTCACCTACACCGTCCGGGCGACGTTCGCGCCGAACCTGAACTACTTCGACGCCGCCGTCACCGACACCGTCCCCACGGGGCTGGACCTCTCGTCGCTCAGCGACGTCACGGTCACCTGCGCCCACAGCACCGCACCCACCACCTGCCCTGCGGACGCCACGCCCCTGACCGCGTCGGGCCGCACCGTGGGCTGGGGCCTCGGTGACCTGGCGCCGGACACCGCCTCGCGCGTCTACACGATCACCTACCGGCTGAAGGTCGCCGACGTCGCCGGCAACACCACCGGCGCCACGCCGACCAACGCCGCCAACGTGCGCTGGAGCTCGGTCAACGGCACCGACCCGACGAGCGCCGGCCACACCTGGACCCGCTCGGGCACCCAGCGGACCGCCGCGGTGACCATCCGGCAGCCGACCGTCGCCGTGGCCAAGACGGTCGACGAGGCGACGCCCGAGCCCGGCCAGGTCTTCACGTACGCCGTCACCGCCACCAACCCCGGTGGGACCAATGTCAGCGACGCGTTCGAGGTCGTCGTCACCGACCGCGTGCCCCAGGGTGTCGTGGTCGACACCGACACCATCTCCGACGACGGCAGCTACGACGACGCCACCCGCACCATCACGTGGCGGCTCCCGCAGCTGACCGTCGGCGCGCCCGGCAACAGCCGGCGCCTGACGTACGACGCGCGACTCGCGGCGAGCGGGACCCTCGACGGGAGCGCCCTCGTCAACACGGCCACCATCGCCGGCTACGAGAGCCGCGCGACGGGTGGTCGCACCTACACCGGACCGTCCACGACCCGAAGCGTCACGCCGCAGCTGCCCAAGGGCACCGTGCAGAAGAGCGTCGTCGGCGGCCCCACCGCCGAGGTCGGCAAGGACAAGACCTTCCGGGTGGTCGTCCGCAACACCGGCGCCGCGACCGCCACCGTCGACGTGACCGACACGCTCCCGACGAACTGGGTCCTCGGCAGCTCGGCCACCGTGGGCATCGGCTCGGCGACGGCGCAGCCGACGCCACCGCAGGTCGGCGACGACGACCCTCGGGTGCTCACGTGGCCGGCCCTCGGCCCCGTGGCGCCCGGCCAGGACGTCGTGATCACCTACACCGCGCGGCCGACCGCCGACGCCACGACCTCGCCGGGGTCGGGGAGCAGCGTCCCGCACGTCAACACGGCCGCCATCGTGGTCAAGGACGCCACCGGGGCCACGGGCAGCAAGACCGGTTCGTACGCCGGTCCCGATGCCACGGCCGAGGCCCAGATCAACCGGGCCGACCTCACCCTCGAGAAGAAGGGTGACGGGACGCTCGTCGCGGGTCGTCCCTACTCCTGGAAGCTCACGGTCGGCAACGCCGGTCCGGACGCCGCCACGGGTGAGATCGTGCTGACCGACGAGCTGCCCGACGAGCTGACCGGCTACACGGCCTCCGGCACCGGCTGGAGCTGCTCCGTGGGCACCACGGACGTCACGTGCCGCCACGCCGGTCCGGTCCCCGTCGGGGGCACGCTGCCCGTCGTGACCGTCACCGGCCAGGTCCCGAGCGACCTCGGGACGACGGCGTCGATCACCAACAGCGCCGAGGTCGAGGGCTCGGTCTTCGAGTCCGTCACGACGAACAACACCGCGACGTCGACGGTTCCGGTCACCGCCCTCGCCGACGTGGCCGTCGCCAAGAAGCTGAGCGGGTCCCTGGTGGCCGGCCAGACCGCCACGTGGACGCTCGACGTGACCAACCTCGGTCCGTCGACGGCTCGCGGCCCCCTGACGGTGAAGGACACGCTGCCGTCCGGCACCACCTTCGTCTCCGCCGAGGGTGACGGCTGGACGTGCGACGAGGCCGAGGGCGTCGTGACCTGCACGTCCGAGGAGGACCTCGCGCGGGACGCCGCCGCGCCGCAGCTGGTCGTGGCCGTCGACATCCCCGCCGACCGCACGGCCGCCGTCGAGAACGTCGCCTCGGTCAAGAGCGCCACGCCGGAGCCCGTCACCCCCACGGCCTCGGCCAACGACCGCGACTCCGCCGAGGACACGCCCACGCGGACCGCGCTGCTCACCACGTCGAAGGTGGTCGAGGGCGACACCCAGCTGGTCGCGGGTGCCACCGGCACCTACGTCATCGGTGTCGCCAACGCCGGGCCGTCCACGGCCACCGACGTCACGGTGACGGACACGCTGCCGGAGGGCCTGACCTACCGCGGTGCCCGGGGCACGGGGTGGTCCTGCGACGAGGACGCCGGCACCGTCACGTGCACGCTGAGCGGCTCGATCGCCCCGAAGGGCAGTGCCGGCGTGGAGATCGACGTCGAGGTCGGATCCGACCAGACCGGTGAGATCGTCAACACGGCCAAGGCCGTCGCCGAGGAGGACCCCGACGGCTCCGAGGCCGTCGACGGCAACGTGCCGGACCAGGACTCCGACTACACCGTCGAGAAGAGCCACACGGGCGACGCGACGGCCGGGACGTCGCTGGACTACACCATCGAGGTCACGAACCGCGGCCCGTCGGACTCACCCGGCCCGCTCGCGGTGGAGGACCGGCTCCCCGCCGGCATGACCTTCGCCGACGTCTCCGGCGGAGGCTGGACGTGCGAGGCCGGGCAGGCCGACGAGACGGGCCAGGACGTCGCGTGCTCACGCACCGGTGGCCTCGCCGACGACGCCTCCACGTCGTTCACGCTCACGGTCGACGTCGCCGCCGACGCCGGTCCCGCCACGCTCGTCAACAGCGTCGCCGTGAGCGGACCGCAGGAGACGGACGTCTCGAACAACACCGACAGCGACCCGACGGTCGTCGTCGACGAGGCCGACGTGTCCCTCACCAAGACCGCCGCCGTCGACACGGTCGACGCCGGAGCCGAGCTGTCCTGGACCCTCGGGGTCGAGAACGCCGGCCCGTCCGACGCGGACGCGGTGACGGTCTCCGACACGATGCCGGCAGGCCTCACGGTCACGTCCGTCGCCGGAGACGGTTGGACGTGCGAGACGTCCGACGCCGCGTTCAGCTGCTCGCGGCCGACCCTGGCCCCGGGCGCCGCCCCGTCGCTGACCCTCGTCACGAAGGTCGGCAGCGGTGTGGACGCGAGCACGGTGATCACGAACACCGCGACCGTCACCACCACGACGCCGGGTGACGACGACGAGGACAACACCGATGCCGACGACGTCTCGGTGACCACGCACGCCGACCTCGCGGTGTCCAAGACCCACACGGGCACCCCCGTGGCGGGCCGCCCGTTCGCGTTCACGATCGGCGTCGAGAACGAGGGACCCTCGGACGCGCGGTCGCCGATCACGCTCACCGACGAGCTGCCGCCCGGCATGACGTACGTCGGCACGCCCGGCCCCTGGACCTGTGTGGCGGGGCCGGTCGCCACCGCGGGCCAGACGGTGGAGTGCGAGCTCGCTCCCACCGCCGGGCTCGCCGCGGGAGCGTCGACGCCGGACCTGGTCATGACGGTCGACGTGGCGTCCGACGCCTCGGGCGACGAGCTGGTCAACGTCGTCACGGTCGCGAGCGACACGGACGACCCGGAGTCCGGCAACGACGAGGCGCGCGACACGGTGACGCCGACGGGATCGGCCGACCTGTCGATCACGAAGTCGCACCGGGGCGAGGCCACGGTCGGCTCACCGTTGGAGTTCACCCTCCAGGTCCGCAACGACGGTCCGTCGGAGGCGCGTGACGTCGAGGTGGCGGACCTGCTCCCCGACGGACTCACCCTCGAGTCGATCTCGGGGGAGGGGTGGACCTGTGACGACGACGCCGCGTCCTGCACGCTCGACGAGCCGCTCGCGGTCGACACCGACGCCGACCCGATCACGGTGGTCGCCACCGTCGAGCCCGGGTCGTACCCGGCGGTCGGGAACGTGGCCACGGTCTCGTCCGCCACGCCCGACCCGGAGAGTGGCAACGACCGGGACGTCGACGAGGTGACGGTGCCTGCACTGGTGGACCTCTCGATCGACAAGCAGGTCGAGGGCGAGCTGACCGTGGGCCGTCAGGGGACCTACACGCTGACCGTCCGCAACGACGGTCCGACCGCCGACCCGGGCCCGGTCACGGTGACCGACACGCTGCCGGCCGGCCTGACCTACGTGTCCGCCGAGGGTGAGGGCTGGCGCTGCGCGGAGGATGCGGGGACGGTCACCTGCGTCGACGAGGACGGTCTCGTGCTCGACGAGTCCAGCTCGGTGCTGCTCACGGTCGACGTCGGCGCCGCGGCCTACCCGACCGTGGTCAACACGGCGCGGGTCGCGACGCCGAGCGAGCAGACCGACACCGACGACGACACGTCGACGGTCGAGGCGCCCGTCGCAGGGTCCGCGCTCGTGTCGATCGACAAGTCCCTCGCCGAGCAGGACGACCGGACAGCCGTCTGGACGCTGGAGGTGCACAACGCCGGACCGACCGAGACCACGGCCGACGTCGTGGTCACGGACGCCCTGCCGAAGGGCCTGACCCTCGTGTCGGCTGCGGGCCGGGACTGGACGTGCGAGACGACCAGCCGCCGGGCCACCTGCACCTACGACGGGCGGCTGGGCGTCGACCAGACGAGCGAGATCGAGCTGCGCACGACGCTCACGGCGGCCGCGGGCGAGACGGTCACGAACGTCGCGTCGGTGTCCGCCGGCGGGCTCGGCGGCGACGCCAGCGTGGACGACGCGACCGTGACGGTGCCGGCGGAGGACGGCGGTCTGCTGCCCGGCGGACTGCTGCCCAGCACGGGTGGGCCGGCCTGGTGGCTCCTGCTGCTCGGCATGCTCGGTCTGGCCGTGGGCACGGGCGTCCTGCGCCGACGCGAGGGCTGACCGGGCGGGGCCGCGCCCTGGCGGGCGCGGCCTCGGCGGGGGCGGGGTGGCTCCGGATCCGACCGCTTGCCTGGACGGCCCCGACTCCGTCCGGGCGAGCGGACCGGTGCCCTCGTCCGGACACGCGGCACGGGCCGAGACGCTTCTCGCTAGATTGTGTCCCGAGCGCGCTTCGGCACAGAGGCGGGCGCGGACCGCAAGATCGCTGGAGCAGCACGTGAACGAGAACGAGAACGACCACTACGACCTCAACCGGACCCTCGCGGCGATCGCCGCCGACGCCTCCGGCAGCGGGAGCTCCCACGAGGTCATCGCGAAGCTCTCCGAGCACGTCGCATCGGCGGTGGACGGTGCCGACGGCTGCGCGGTGTCGCTGAACCTCGGCGACGGGCACATCGTCACGGTCGGCGCGACCGACCCCGACCTCGACGCTGCCGACCGGTTTCAGAACGAGCTGGGCGAAGGGCCGTGCCTGGAGAGCTTCCGCGAGACGGAGGTCGTGCACGTGCAGGACCTCCGGGTCGACCAGCGCTGGCCCCGCTGGGCCAAGCCCGTGTCCGAGCAGCTGGGGTTCCGCTCGATCCTGTCGGCTCACATGACCACCCAGCAGCGGCGGGTGGGAGCGCTCAACGTCTACGCCCGGCGGGCGGACGCCTTCACCGAGCGCGACGTCGCGCAGATCCCGTTCTTCGCGGCCCACGCCGCCGCGGCGATCGCCGCGGCCCGGCAGGTCGAGCAGCTGAGGGAGGCTCTCGTCTCGCGGACCCGGATCGGTCAGGCCGAGGGGATCGTGATGGAGCGGCACGGCATCCAGGAGGAGGAGGCGTTCGCGTTGCTGACCCGTCTGTCCCAGCACCGCAACGAGAAGCTCCGCGACGTCGCCGAGACGATCGTCGCCCGTCGGTTGATCCCCGAGGACCCCCTCGACACGTGAGCCCGCTCGGCGCAGCCGCTCAGCCTCGTTCCACCGCTGCGCGCAGGTACGGCGCCGTCACGCTGTCGGCCACGTCGAGCAGCTCGGCGGGCGTGGTCGCGGCCACCACCGTGCCGCCTCGGTCGCCACCGCCGGGGCCGAGCTCGACGACCCAGTCGGCAGCGGCGACGACCTGCATGTCGTGCTCCACCGCCACGACGGTGTCACCGCCTTCGACCAGGCGGTTCAGCACGCGCACCAGGTCGCGCACGTTCACGGGGTGCAGGCCGCCGGTGGGTTCGTCGAGCACGAAGACCGTGCCCTCGCGACGCGGTCGCTGGAGCTCGGTGGCCAGCTTGATGCGCTGTGCCTCGCCCCCGGACAGCTCCGTGGCGGGCTGGCCGAGCGTCAGGTAGCCCAGGCCCACGTCGAGCAGCGTCGTGAGCGCGCGGTGCACGGCGGGCACGTCGTCGAAGAAGTCCGCCGCCTCCTGCACGGTCATGGCCAGCACCTGCCCGATGTCGCGCTCGCGGTAGAGCACCTCGAGCGTCTCGGGGTCGTACCGGGACCCGCCGCACGTCGGGCAGGTGGAGTAGCTGGTCGGCAGGAACACGAGCTCGATCGCCACGAAGCCCTCGCCCTCGCACGTCGGGCACCGGCCTGCGTCGACGTTGAAGGAGAACCGCCCCGCCGTCCATCCGTGTTCCCTGGCCTCGGGGGTGGCCGCGAAGAGGCGTCGGACCGGGTCGAACAGACCGGTGTAGGTGGCCAGGTTGGAGCGCGGCGACCGACCGATGGGCTTCTGGTCGATGACGACGATGCGTCGCGGGCCCTCTGCCGAAGGATCGGCCGCAGCGGCCTCCAGCTGCTCGACCATGGCCGTGAGCAGCGACGACTTGCCCGACCCCGACACCCCGGTGACTGCCGTGAGCACACCCGTCGGCAGTCGGACCTCGACGTCGCGCAGGTTGTGCAGCGAGATGGGATCGAAGTCGATCCAGTCGGCTGGCGTCCGCGCGCTCAGGGCCGGCGGCTCCGTGCGGTCGAACATGAAGTCCGCCGTGCTCGAGTCCGCCACGTCGGCCAGCGCCGCGGGCGGTCCGCTGTGCACGACGTGGCCGCCCAGCACCCCGGCGCTCGGGCCGACGTCGACCACCCAGTCGGCGTGGCGTGCGATCGACAGGTCGTGCTCCACCACGAAGAGCGAGTTGCCCGCGGCGACGAGGTCGCGCAGCGCGTCGTAGAGCGCGGCGGAGTCCGCGGGGTGCAACCCGGCCGACGGCTCGTCGAGCACGTAGAGCACGCCGAACAGGCCGGCCCGCAGCTGTCCGGCGAGCCGCACGCGCTGCAGCTCGCCCGGGGACAGCGCGGTGCTCGAGCGGTCCATGGACAGGTAGCCGAGGCCGAGGGAGATGATCGACTCCACGCGCGCACCGAAGTCCTTGACCAGCGATCTCGCGGCGGACGCCGCTGCCGCGCCGTGCCGGTCGGTGCCGCGGGCCTGGTCGGCCAGCCCGCCGTCGAGCAGGGCGCACACCTGCGACAGCGGGAGCGCGGCCATGTCCGCGATGTCGATCCCGGCGAAGGTGACGGCGAGGGCAGCAGGGCGCAGACGCTTGCCGTCGCACGTGGGGCACGGACCGTCGGCGACGAACGCCTCCAGCTTCTCGCGCTGCGCGGGGGACTGGGTCTTGGCGAGGTTGCGCATGAGGTACTTCTCCGCCGACGACCAGTGCCCGTGGTACGCGCTGGCCTCGCCCTGCTTGTTGCCCTGCAGGAGCATGCGCGGCTCCTCGTCGGTGAACAGGATCCAGTCACGATCGCTCTGCGACAGCGTGTGCCAGGGGGCGTGCACGTCGATGCCGAGCTTGGTGACCATCCGCCGCACGTTCTGGCCGACCCACGCGCGGCTGGCCCAGACGCCGATCGCGCCCTCGTCGATGGAGAGCGATGGGTCGGGGACGAGCAGCTGCTCGGTGGTGCGTCTCGAGACGCCGCTGCCCTGGCACGTGGGGCACGCGCCGACCGCCGTGTTGGGTGAGAACGCCGACGCCGGGAGGTGCTCGGCGCCCTCGGGGTAGGTGCCCGCCCGGCTGTAGAGCAGACGCAGCACGTCCGACAGGGAGCTCAGCGTGCCCAGCGTCGACCGGGAGCTGGTGCCACCGCGTGCCTGCTGCAGGGCGACGGCCGGCGGCAGTCCCTCGATGGTGTCGATCTCCGGGGCGCCCACCTGCGACATCAGCCGTCGCGCGTAGGGGGCGACGGACTCGAAGTAGCGACGCTGCGACTCCGCGAAGACGGTCCCGAACGCCAGCGAGGACTTCCCCGACCCGGAGACGCCGGTGAACGCCACGAAGCAGTCGCGCGGCAGGTCCACGTCGACGTCGCGCAGGTTGTGCTCGCGTGCCCCGCGGACGCGGATCCAGCCCGACGACCCGGAGGGGAGATCGGTGCCGTGGAGATCCGGGCCGTGCAGGTCGGTGTCGCTGCGAGAGGCCATCGGTCCAACGTAGGGGGCCGAGACGGGGCGCGCGCGTCGTGGTGCCGACGTCGGCGAGTAGGTGATCCGCTCCGTCGGTGCGATGGTGGAGGATGCCCGACGACCTGTGGGACCGCTTCTCGTACCTGGCGCGCGACATGAGCCAGTCGCCCGACCTCGCGAGCACCCTGGGCGTCGCGGTGGAGGGGGCGACGGCGCTCGTCGCGGGGGCCGAGGCGGCGGGGATCTCGATGGTCCACCACGGGCGGAGCATCGACACGCCGGCTGCCACCGACGAACGCTGCCGCCGCGGCGACGCACTGCAGTACGCGCTCGGCCAGGGTCCCTGCCTGCAGGCGATCCACCAGCAGGAGACGGTGCGCAGCAGGGACCTGCGCACCGAGGAGCGCTGGCCGGGGTGGTCGCGTCGCGCGAGCGAGGAGCTCGGGTTCCGCAGCATGCTGTGCGTCCAGCTGTTCGTCACGCAGGACACCCTCGGGGCGATGAACCTCTACGCATCGCAGCCCGATGCGTTCGACGTCGACGACGAGGCGACGGCCCTGGCGGTGGCCGCGCAGGTCGCGGTGGCGCTCACCGCCGCCGAGGAGCTCGAGTCCGTGCAGAGCGTGGTGGCCTCGCGCATCGCGCTGGGCCAGGCCCAGGGGATGCTCATGCAGCGCTACCGACTGGCGCCCGAGCGGGCCTTCGCCGTGCTGGCACGCGAGGCGCACGCGAGCGGTCGACGCCTGAGGGACGTGGCGGACGACATCGTCCGCAACGGCGTCATCGAGGGCCACTGGGCCGACGACGACTGATCTTCTGCTTCGGTCCTCGGGCCGCGCCGCGTGGACGATCGGCGGGGCGCGCTGCGCGGAGGACGGTGCCGTGGGAGCGTGATCCCGGCACCGCGCGGAGTGCTCTGGAAGCAGCGGAAGAGGACGAGGATGAGCCGCACGACCCTCCCCGACGGGAGCATCCGGTACGCGCCGGACCGGGGGCACCGCGCCCCGACGACGAAGGCACGTCGGCGCAGCTCCCTCGCGGCCGTCGCCGTGGTCCTCCCGGTGGGCCTCGTCGGCCTGAGGGGCATCGGCCTGGAGGCGGGTCTGTGGGTGGTCGGCGTCACCGCCGCCGTCACGCTCCTCGGGGTGGTGGTCTGGCGGCTGACGCTCCCGTCGCAGCACACGGTCACCGTCTCGCGGACGCACGTCACGTTCCGCAGCTACGGGCGGACGCGGGTCCTGGCGGTGGACGAGCACCTGCGCGGCAGCCTGCTCGTGCTGACCTACCAGCACGGGTTCGAGGTCCCGTACCTCGTCGTCGACGGGACGGGGCGGCCCTTCCGCCTCAACGTCGAGATGTGGTCGGAGGACGACCTCGAGGCGATCATCAGGCACCTCCCGAACCACGCCTCGGCGCCCGAGCCGCTCGACGCCGCGACGGTCGAGCGCGAGTTCCCCGGCCTGCTGCCCTTCAGCACGCGACACCCCAACCGGTTCGCGATCGCGTTCGTCGTCGTGACCGTCGCCGTCGTCATCGCCGTGGGCGTGGTCGTCACCGCCGTCACCGCCGAGCGCGACGACGACGAGGAGTACGAGCCGGTCGCCACCGTCACGCCGTCGGTCCGGCCCGATCTGTCGCGCGAGGCGGGTGGTCGGCAGAACCGGCTGCAGGCCGACGTGCAGCGGCTCCTGGGCGAGGACGACGACTGGAGCTCGCAGGACCCGACCATCCGGGACTGCGCCGACGGCGGGTACCAACGGATCCTCACCTGGACCAACGACGCGCCCCGCGAGCGCTACACCCAGGACGACCGGCAGGACGTCGCCGCGGCGGCCCGTCGTGCCGGGCTGGTCGAGCGCGACGTCGAGCAGGACGGCGAGGCCGTGACCGGACTGAGCTACCTCGACCCGGAGACGCTGGCCTCGCTGCAGGTCGACGTCGGCGACGGGGTCCTGACGGTGACGACGGACAGCGCCTGCTCCAGCGCAGACCGGCCCTGACGCGCTGGTGGCCTACGGTGGTCCCACCGTCGCTGTCCACGGTGCGTGACGACGTGTCGCGCTGTCTCGACCAGGAGGAGCTTCCGTGAGCAGCACCGACGACGACGCCCTACCCGTGGACCGGCGCACGCGAGGCATGGCCGACAAGCTGGCCGAGCTCAAGCCCTCCTTGCGCGGGTGGATGCACGCCGGGTTCGTGCCGATCCTCCTGGCGGCCGGCATCGTGCTCATCGTGCTGTCGCCCACGACGGAGACCCGCTGGGGCTCCGCGATCTACGTCGCGAGCGCCCTGCTGCTGTTCACGGTCTCCTCGATCTACCACCGGGGCACCTGGGAGGTCGGCATCTGGGCGTTCTGGCGTCGCTTCGACCACGCCAACATCTACGTGCTGATCGCCGGGACCTACACGCCCTTCGCGATCCTCTACCTGGAAGGCGGGGCGCGGGCGTGGCTGCTCGGCGTCGTCTGGTCCGTCGCGGTCGTGAGCTCGGTGCTGCGGATCCTGTTCACCGAGGCGCCGCGCTGGGTCTTCACGACCCTCTACATCGCGCTCGGGTGGATCATCGTCCCGTTCCTGCCCACGTTCGTGGACGGAGCCTCGCGCTTCAGCACCGGCGTCAACGTGACGGCCATCAGCCTGATCGCCTTCGGCGGGCTCGTCTACACGGTGGGTGGCGTGGTCTACGCGACCAAGCGACCGAACCCGGTGCCGGAGACGTTCGGCTTCCACGAGGTCTTCCACCTGTGCACGGTCCTGGCCTTCGTCGCGCAGTACACGGCCGTCTCGGTGGTCACCTACTCCCTGCGCTGAGACGCTGACGGCGACGCCTGGAACTTGTAGGATCGCCCCAGACGTGGGCGCCGTGCCTGCGCCCGAGGGGGAGCATGATGCAGGTCCGATCACTTGTGGCCGTGACGGTCGCGACGTTCACGGGGCTGGCGCTGCTGGCCGGTCCGTCCACCGCAGCGCCGGTGCGCGCGGAGGGCGACGTCGCCACCGGCACCATCACGGGTCGTGTCACCGAGGGCGGCGGTGTGCCGACGCCGCAGGCGAGGGTGACGGCGAAGTCGTTCGCGGGCGGTGCGGAGGTCGTCGACACGGCGACGACCGACGAGTTCGGGCGATACACGTTGGACGTCCCGGCGGGCGACTACCTCGTCACGCTGCACGGGAGCGACCCGGCCTTCAAGGTCCTGGACTCCTACTGGAAGGACGCCGACCGCGTCGACCAGGCGACGGCGGTCACCGTCGCGGCCGATGGCACGGCGAGCGACGTCGACCTGCCGCTCTGGGGTGGTGGCTTCGTCCAGGGGACCGTCACGAGCGAGAGTCCCTCGCGGATCAACGGTCTGGTGGCCACGCTCTACGACGCGCAGGGCAACGCCATCGACCAGCAGACCCTCACCGCGTCGTCACCGCGGTTCACGCTGGGCGCGACGTCGAACGTGCCCTCGGGAAGCTACCGGGTGGGACTGCGCAACGGGACCCTCGTGGACCAGCCCGACGCAGCCCGCTTCGAGGTGAAGGTCTCCTCCGACTCGTCCTACGACGTCGGCACCATCGATCTCGACGGACCGCCCACCACCGTTCCTCGTCCGACCATCAGCAGCGCGAACCCGCAGGTGGGCCGACCGCTGGAGGCGTCGCTGGACGGTTGGGAGTCCGACGAGGGCGTCTCGCTGAGGTACCAGTGGTACATGAACGGCGTCGCGATCGATGCCGGCAAGCAGGCCACCTACACGCCCAGCCCCGGCACGCTCGGCAAGAAGCTCACCGTTAAGGTCACGGCTGTCCGTGGGGGAGAGGCGATCGCGACCGCCACGTCTGTGGCCACCAAGGCGGTGCTGATCGGGACCATCGAGGTCGTGCGGCGGCCGACGCTGGCTGCAGCTCGGTACCCGGTGGTGGGCGATCGGATCGGTCGTGACCTCGGCTACTGGAAGCCGTCCGGTCTGACGTGGAGCCATCAGTGGTACCGGAACGGGTCCGCCATCTCCGGTCAGCGTGGGTCCACCTACCTCCTCCGTTCGGCGGACTGGGGCAAGAAGGTCTTCCTCGTCGTCAAGGCCTCGCGGACGGGCTACCGGACCCAGGCGGAGCGGACCGAGTCCGTGGTGGTCAAGCGCGCTCCGTCGATGTCGAACACCACGACGGTGCTGGGGGGCGGGAAGGTGAAGCTGACCGCGAAGGTCGTGGTGGTCGGGACGTCGCGTCCGTCCGGCAGTGTCGCCGTGCTCGAGGACGACGTGAAGATCGGCACGATCGCGTCGTTGACGAACGGGGTCGGCTCGCTGACGGTCAGTGGTCGTGAGCCCGGCACGCACCGGTACACGCTGGAGTACTCGGGCAACAGCCTGGTCGTGCCGGCGAGCCGGACGCGCGAGGTCGTCGTCCGGTAGTCACCCGCGCAGGCGGGCGAGCAGCCGTCGCGGGTCGGGGAAGAAGAACGGCACCCGGTCCTGGTAGTCGCGGTAGCCGGGGCGGTCCTCCATGCGCTGCTCGGTGCGCTTGGCGCCCGTCGCGTACATGAGGAAGTAGGACATGGCGACCGGTGCGGGCCAGGTCCACCCTGCGGGCGCCGACGCGGCCGCGGCGAGCCACGCGCCGTCCCACGTCACGGAGTCGCCCAGGTAGTTGGGGTGGCGCGAGACGCCCCACAGCCCGGTGTCGAGCACGTCGGGCTTCTCGTCGTCGTCGCGCTGCTTGAACGCGTCCTTCTGCCGGTCCGCGAGCGCCTCGACGACCGTCCCGATCGCCATGACGGCGAGGCCGACCGGCAGGAGGTAACGGCGCGAGGTCCGGGGGAGGGTGCTCGCTGCGGCCACCTGCAGCGGTGCCGAGACGACCAGCTGCGCCAGCCCCTGCGTCACGAACACCTTGAGCCCGGCCGTCGCGGTGGAGTCGCCCTCGAGGAACTCGGTGTAGCGGGGGTCCTCCTCGTCGCTGCCGACCAGCCGCGGCAGCATGAGCGACTCGAGCCGCACCGCCCACGCGGTGGTGGCGGCAGCCAGGGCCCAGCGCCGACGTCGGTCGCCGTTCCCGACCACGGCACTCGTGAGCGCGATGGCCGCGAGGCCCGGCCCCCATGCGCCGTCGGCGTAGTCGCGACGTCCCCGGGGCAGGGCGACGGCCGCGGTGCCCGCCTGCACCAGTGTCGTGACGGCGGCGGACGTGCCTGCCACGCGTGCGAGGTTCTGTCGGTCCACGGTTCCTCCTCGGTGAGAGGCACACGGCCGGTCGAGGCCCCCTGCCTCCATGCTGCGGTGCCGCCTGCCCGACCGCACCTCCGGCGACGCGCATGGCGTCCGACCAGCGGGGTACGCCTCCGGCGACGTCGTCGACACGACGGCGTCGCGATCGACTTCCGACGGGAGCACCACCGATGACCCTCACGGCCCTGGCCCTCAACTGCACGCTCAAGCCCGGCGACGCCCCCTCGAGCAGCGCGCTGATGGCGCAGCAGTTCCTCGACGCCCTCGCCGAGCACGACGTGACCGGGAGCATGGTCCGCGTCGTGGACCACGACGTCCGACCCGGTGTCGAGACCGACATGGGTGACGGTGACCAGTGGCCCACCATCCGGCGGCAGGTGCTCGACGCCGACATCCTCGTGGTCGTCACGCCGACGTGGGTGGGCCAGATGTCGAGCGTCGCGAACCGGGTCCTCGAGCGGCTGGACGCCGAGCTGTCCGAGACGCGGGAGGACGGCAACCCAATCCTCTACGGCACGGTCGCGCTCGTCGGCGTCGTCGGCAACGAGGACGGCGCGCACAAGATCACGGCCGACCTCTACCAGGCCCTCGACGACGTGGGCTGCACGATCCCGGCCCAGGGCGGCACCTACTGGAACGGCGAGGCGATGCACACCGTGGACTACAACGACCTCGACGAGACGCCCGAGGCACCGCTGCAGACGCTGAGGACGGCGGCGGCCAACGGCGCCCACCTGGCGAGGCTGCTCACGGCCGAGCCGTACCCCGCCTGACCAAGGGCCCGATCTGCCCGAAAACGCCCACGCGGTCGGTCCTGATCCGCCACCATGCCCAGGGGGTCGTGACGAGCAGGAGGACCCATGGGCCGCACCGGGCAGCAGATGCGTCAGCGCACCGCCAAGGCGATGAGCACCAGGACGACCGGTGACGGGGCGCACGGCGTGGTGCCGCGAGATCGGCACCGCGGCCGGGGACGCTCCACCTCGGTCTCGCGCCGCGCGCGTCTGCGCTACTGGTTCGACGGGACGATGGCCCGCGGCACCTCGGCGCTGGTGGGCTGGCTCGCCGTCGTGACGGTGCTGCTGATCGTCGTCTTCTCGATCGTCGTGACCGTCACCGGCATGCAGCCGGGCACCGAGAACGCCAAGGGCGGGTTCGTGGGGCAGCTGCTCGCCTCGTTCTTCCACGCGCTCGACCCCGGGACGGTCGCCGGTGACTCCGGCAGCTGGCCGTTCATCGTCACGATGCTGCTGCTCACCGTCGCCGGGCTGTTCGTGGTGAGCGCGCTCATCGGTGTGATCGCCACGGGCATCGACGACCGACTCGCCCAGCTGCGCCGCGGCCGGTCGCTGGTCGTCGAGACCGACCACACCGTGGTCCTCGGCTGGTCCGACGCGGTCTTCGCCATCGTGCGGGAGCTGTCGGTGGCCAACGAGAGCCGCCGGAGGCCCGCTGTCGTCGTGCTGGCCGAGCGCGACAAGGTCGAGATGGAGGAGTCCATCCGGGAGAAGGTGCCCGACCTGCGGGGGACACGTGTGGTGTGCCGCACGGGCTCACCGCTCGACCTGGGCGACCTCGCGCTCACCCACCACACGGCCGCGCGCTCGGTGATCGTCCTGTCACCGGAGACCGACGACCCCGACAGCGAGGTGGTCAAGACGCTGCTCGCCCTGACGCACGGCGGCGACGGCCCGCACGTGGTGGCGGAGATCCAGGACCCGCAGAACCTGGAGGCGGCACGGCTGGTGGCGGGGGAACGGGCCGTGGTCGTCGACAAGCGCGAGACGGTCGCCCGCCTCATCGTGCAGACGTCGCGCCAGTCGGGTGCTGCGGCGGTGTACACCGAGCTGTTCGACTTCGACGGCGACGAGATCTACCTCCACCGCGATCCCTCCCTGGCGGGGGCGACGTACCGCGACGCCGTGCGCGCCTACGAGACGGTGTCGGTCATCGGACTGGCCTCGCCCGACGGATCGGTCCGGCTCAACCCCGGCCAGGACGAGCCGGTCGGGGACCGCGAGCTCGTGGTGGTGGCCGAGGACGACTCCGTGCTCGCCGGTCTGCACCGGACGACGACCGAGGTCGAGACCGCACGCATCGTGACCGATCCCGTCGCACCCGAGGCGGCGAGCCGGATCCTGGTGCTGGGCTGGAACGAGCGTGCTGCCGTGGTGGTCCGCGAGCTCGACCAGTACGCCCAGCCCGGGTCGAGCCTCGACGTCGTGTGCGACCTGGGCAGCCCCGACGTGCCCGAGGTCTCCAACCTCGCCGTGATGGTGAGCCACGGCCGCACCTCCGACCGCGGCACCCTCGCTGCCCTCGACGTGGCGTCGTACCACCAGGTCGTCGTGCTCTGCTACTCCGACGACCTGCCCGTCCAGCGGGCCGACGCCCGCACGCTCGTGACCCTGCTGCACCTGCGCGACCTGCTCGCCGACGTGCCCGTCGCGGACCGGCCGTCCGTCGTCAGCGAGATGCTCGACGACCGGAACCGGGCCCTGGCCCAGGTGGCCGATGTCGACGACGTGATCGTGAGCGACGAGATCCTGAGCCTCATCCTCACCCAGCTCTCGGAGGACCGGCGCCTGGAGGCCGTCTTCGCCGACCTGCTCGACGCCGACGGTGCGGAGATCTACCTGCGGCCGGTCGGCGCGTACGTCACGCCGGGGGAGCCGGTGGGCTACGCGACGCTCGTGGAGGCGGCGGCCCGCCGGGGTGAGACCGCCCTCGGGTACCGCGTGGCCGCCGACGCCCACGATCCCGCCGCCGGGTACGGGGTGCACGTCAACCCGGCCAAGTCCACGGCGTTCCCGGTCGCCGCCGACGACCGCGTGGTCGTGCTCGCGGACGACTGACGGCCCGGGGTCCGCCCTCAGGCCGGACGGGCCAGGTGGTCGATGCGCACGAGCGCGGCAGCCAGCACGGGGAGGTAGGCCGGCGCCCACAGCGGAGCGCCCATGCTCGCGCGGCACCCGTCGCCGTCGGGTCGCACGGCGTGGGTGGTGGCCGGGACGCCGGCGACCCGCCAGGCCCAGGAACGACCGGGGTCGAACGAGGTGACCTCGAACGGGAGGCGCACGCCGACCGCCGTCCACACGTGCCCGCGGGCACCGAGCCCCAGCTCGCCGCCACCCTCCAGCGCGGCGCGCCGCACCGACGGGCCCCAGCGCGGCCAGGCGTCGAGGTCGACGAGCAGCGACCACACCACGTCGGGCGCGACGTCGACGTGGCGGTGGACGGTCAGCTGCCTCATGCGGGCTCGAGGTCCTCGTCGACCGGGTCGACGAGGCGCGGGTCGCCGAGCGTCACGTCGCCCACGTGCACGTGCGGCACGACGTCGGCCGCACCGGGCGCAGGACCGTCGCCCAGCACGTCCGTCAGCGTGGCCCGGGTCAGCGCCGTGGCCCGGTCCGCGATGTCGGGGACCGACGAGAGGTAGCGGACGACCAGCTCGACGCGGACGCCCGCGAGCACGGCGTCGGGGCCGACGTCGAGCGTCACTCGGCGCACGGCGGCGTCGGTCAGGCCCGTGTCGAGGGCTTCGCGCAGCAGGGCGACGATCGCGACCGACGAGACGCGCAGGTCGTCGTGGACGGTGTCCACCAGGACGGCGCGGCGGGGTGCGGCCAGCGCCCGCTCGAGCACGCGATCGGCGACCGCCACGACCCGCGTCGGTGGTGGGAGGGTGCGCAGCTGGGCCGCGGCGAGGGCCAGGGCGGCCTCGCCCTGGGCGAGGTCGATGCCGTCGGGTACTGCCTCCATCCCGCTCATCGCCACTGCTCCATCCGGATCGCCAGGGTGCGTCGAGCGCGGTGCAGCTGTCCGCGCACCACGGTCGGGGTCGTGTCGAGCACGTGCGCGATCTCCGCGTACGAGAATCCTTCGATCTCGCGCAGGGTCCACGCCGCCCGCTGGGTCCACGGTAGTTCACCGAGAGCGAGCGTCAACGTCTCCCACAGCTCGTGCAGCATCGCCTCGCCCTCGGGGTCGCTGCGCCGCGCCGCCCCCAGTGCCGCGTCGCCGCCGCGGGCGAGGGGCTCGAGGATCTGGTCGTCCACCGCGAGCGGGCGGGTCCGGCGCCGACGCTCGTAGGCCTCGCGCTGGACGATCGTGAACAGCCACGTCTGCACCTTCGAGCGACCCTGGAAGTCGGGCAGGGCGCGCCAGGCCTTGACCCACGCCTCCTGCACCGCGTCCTCGGCGGCCCGCTCGTCGCCGTCGAGCAGACGCGTGGCGTAGCGCAGGGTGCCCGGGAACAGTCGGTCGAACAGCTCCTCGAAGGCCGCCCGGTCGCCCAGCCCCGCACGGCGGGCGAGGGCGTTGTCGGTGACGGCCTCCAGGTCGCTCCCGCCGGACCCGGCGGAGTCGTCGGCAGCGTCGGGACCGGTCGGTCCGGACGTCGACGCCTGGCTTCCGTGCACCGCTGGCTCCCGCGTCTCGACGTGGCGACGGTGGTGTCGCCTCGTCGATGGTGGCACCGGCCCGCGGGCCCCGCCCGCCGAAACGTCGCGTCCCAGGTGACGTGCCTCACAGCGGCGTGACGATCGGCGGGGTCACCCCGTCTCACCTGTGTCCGATCAACGACGAACTCCAGAACAGGAATGATGACGTGAGCGAGAAGGCCATCGCCAAGACCACCACGACCTCCAGCGAGCTCGAGAGCACGCAGGGCCGTACGACCATCGCCGACACGGTCGTCTCCAAGATCGCCGGCATCGCGACCCGTGAGGTCACCGGCGTGTACGCGCTCGGTGGCGGCACCGCCCGCGCCGTCGGCGCGCTCCGCGAGCGGATCCCCGGCTCCTCCACCAACCACTCGCAGGGCATCTCCGTCGAGGTGGGCGAGAAGGAGGCCGCGATCGACATCCAGCTCGTCGCCGAGTACGGCGTCTCCATCGCCGACCTGGCGAAGGGCATCCGCACGAACGTCATCAACGCCGTGGAGCGCATGGTCGGCCTGAGCGTCGTCGAGGTCAACATCGAGGTGCAGGACATCCACATCGAGGCCGACGAGTCCGCCGACGACAGCACCAGCAGCGAGCCGCGGGTCCAGTGAGCGCCCCCGACCCGACCGGTCACGCCGGTGCCGCGCGCGTCGGGGAGGACGCCTCCGCGAACGACGGAGCGTCCACCCCGGCGGAGCGGGCGGCCGAGGCTGCCCTCGCGGTGCCCGGTGTCGCGGACCTGCACGCCGGGTCCTTCGGCGAGGTCGGCACGTACCTCCCGGGCCGCCGGGTGACCGGCATCCGCATCCGCGACGACCTCACCGAGGTGCACGTGGTGGCCGCCATGGGCTCGCCCCTGCGCGAGCTGGCCGACGCCGTCCGCTCGGCCGTGACCCCAGTCGTCGGGACACCGGTGCAGGTCGTCGTCGAGGACGTCGTCCCCGCACGGACGACCGAACCGTGAGCGGCGGCGCCGGGGCGCAGGAGAGGCCGTACCAGGGGCCGGTCGACTCCTCGCTGCGCGAGCAGTGGCGCCGCGAGCGCCGCGCCCTGGTGCGCCGCCACCACCCGGACGTCGGGGGAGACCCCGAGGTCCTCCAGGCCCGGCTCGCCGCGCTCGACCACCGCTTCGGCGTCCGCGAGGACGCGTTGCGGGCCGTCCCGGACTTCCTCCCCGAGTCGATGCACCGGCCTTGGACGACCGCGCGGCGCGTGCTGCGACAGGTCTCCGGTGCCGTCACGGCCCGGGTGCCGACCCCCCGACGCCGCCGCTACTTCGACATCTGACCCCTACCTCCCCCCATCGCCCGCCTCGGCGGGCCCCACGAAGGAGTACCTGACATGACCACCTCCACCGTCGGCCTCATCGCCGGCCTCCTGCTCGCCATCGCCGCCGCCGCGGGCGGCTTCGCCGGCTTCCTGTTCGCGCTCGTGCTCGGAACGGCGGGCTACCTCGTCGGCGGCCACGTCGACGGCGAGGTCGACCTGTCCGGCATCCTCGGACGCCGGGACCGTGGCTGACGTGCAGGCGCCCGTCGGGCGCGACGACCTGCCCGCGCCGGCCGAGCGCGGCCGCACCACGATCGCCGACGGCGTCGTCAGTCGTGTGGCGTCGATCGCGGCCTCGGAGATCGAGGCCGTCGTCGACACCCGCAAGGGCTGGACGAAGCTGGTCCGCAAGGGCTTGCCGCACGCCGACGCCGTCGTGGCCGGCGAGACGTCGCGCATCAAGGTCGAGGTGGCCGCCGTCTGGCCCACGCCGCTGGCGCCCCTCACCGACCGGGTCCGTGAGCACGTCACCGAGCGGGTCGACACCCTCGTCGGCGTCACCGTCAGCCGGGTCGACGTGACCGTGGCCGACGTGGTGCACCTCGACGAGCCGGCCCGCCGCGTCCTCTGATCCCACCCCATCCCCCCGTAGAAGGACCTCCCATGTCTTCCGAGACCACCAGTCCCGCGACCGGCGACCGCGCCGGCGGCGACCGCGCCGCCACCACGGCCCGGCACGCGACCACGCAGCACGCTGCACCCCTGCCGGCGGCGAAGTCCCCGGCCGGGACCGGCGCCACGCCCCTCGTGGCGCAGCTGCTCGCCCTCGCCCTCGTGGCGCTCGGCGTCGTCGCGGTCCAGCACCTGCTCGTGCAGCTCGGTGCGGTCTCGGGCGACTCGTGGCTCGACACCGTCGTGCAGGCCGCCGACGGGGTCACCGGCGACTCGCCCGCCGTGCTCGCCGCCGCGATCGTGGCGCTGGTGGTCGGCGTGCTGCTGCTGCCGATCGCCCTGAAGCCCCGGCCGCGACGCACCCTCGCGCTCACGGCCGACAGCGGCGTTCACCTGCGTCGCAAGGACCTCACCCGCGTCGTGGAGGCCGCCATCGACGGCACGGACGGCGTCACCGACGCCGACGTCTCGGTCGGCCGTCGCAAGGTCAAGGTCGTCGCCCGGTCCGTGGCCTCCACCGACCGCGACGCCGCACTCGAGTCCACCGTCCGCGAGCAGGTCGAGAAGGTCTGCGCCGCCGTCGACCCGTCGCCCCGCGTCGACGTCACCATCCGCCACGAGAAGAGCTGAGTCCCATGATCAGTCGTACCGTCCTCCTGCTCGACCGCATCGCCACCCTCGTGCTCTCGCTGCTGCTGCTCGCCGGCGGCCTGGCGGGCCTGTGGTGGTGGTCCGGACGCTCGATCTCGGGCACCACGCTGCCCGACACGAGCAGCACCTCCGCAGCGTCGGACGCCCTCGGTACCTCCTGGGTGGCCTGGGCGGTCGCCGTCGGCGGCGTCGTCGTGGCGCTCGTCGGCCTGCGCTGGATCCTTGCCCACCTGCGCCGCAACACGGTCTCGCGACTGCGCCTCAGCGGGAGCGGCCCCGACGGCCGCAACGAAGCCCTCGCCGGCAAGGCACTCGGCGCCGCTGCCGACGCCTACGCCACCACCGACGGTGTTCGGTCGGCTCGTGGCACGGTCGTGAAGGACCGCGGCCAGCTCGTGGCCCGCGTCGACGCGACCATCGAGCCCGAGGCGGACCTGGCCCACCTGGCCCGGCGCGCCGACGAGGTCTCGGCCCAGCTCAACGACGTCCTGGGTCGTGAGGACCTGCGCGCCGCCGTCCGGCTGCGGGTCGCGGCGCGAGGTCGCGCGCTCTCGCGCGTGCACTGAGCGGGAGAAGCTGGCCGGTCGGCTCCGTCGGCGTGAGTGGGTCTCTGCGTGCGGCTGTGCGGCTTCGGCTGGGCCTTCGCTTGCTGCTGCGTCGCTCGGGTGGGCGTCGACCTGCGGCTGCGTCGCTGTGGCTACGAGTGAACCTGTTCTCCGAAAGGGCCTCGACCGGCGGACGGGTCTGCGCTCGGTCGGGTTCTCGGAGCGTGGCTCCCGGTGACGCAGGATTCTGCATTGGTGCGTGAGGGGGCGAAGGATGCGGCGTTCGTGTTCGGATCCCGTCGCGAACGCAGCATCGTTCGGGGTTCTGCACGCGAACGCAGAATCTTGCGTCCGCCGGGGCGACTCGCGCGGCGGGTGGGCAGGGATTCTCCCTTCTCGCGGACCGTTCCACGCAGAAGGAGAATCACTGCCCTTCAGGGCGCCATGTCGGCGCCACGATTCTCCCTCCGCGAGGCACGGTCCACGCGAAGGAAGGATCCTGCGTGGATCCCGCACAGATGAAGAATCGTGGCCGCGCCCCGCAGACCCAGCCGAGTCGAGACCCACCGTTCCGGTCGAGGCCCTTTCGGAGGCCGCCCCGCCTCGAAGCCACAGCGACGCAGCATCGAGCGAGAACTCGGCCGCGCCCCGCAGACCCAGCCGGACCGAGGCCCACCACAGTGACGCAGCAGCGGGCGAAGGCCCACCCGAGCGGCGCAGCAGCAGTCCGGGTCCCACCCGACTGACGCACCAGCAGGGAAGAGCCAGCCACGACCCCGCCGTACCGGTCGAGCTCAGCCCGCCGGCGCCGACCACGCGCGCAGGTCGGCCGCGACGCCAGACGGTGCGCGCCCGACCAGGCGTGGCGAGGTGACCACGGAGTGTTCCGTCGTCCACACGACTCGGTGGCCCGCCGCCACCACGCGGTGCACCAGGTCGGCGTCCTCGTGGACGGGGAGGGTCGCGAACCCACCCACGGAGCGGTAGGCGGAGGCGTGCACCCCGAGGTTGGCGCCGTGCACGTGTCGGTGGCTCGCGCCGTCGACGCCCCGCTGGTAGTGGCGCCACCACGCTGCGTGTCCCGGGGTCGCATCGGGCGGGAGCACGATGGTGCCGACCACCGCATCGGCACCCGCCGCGGCGAGATGGAGGTGGTGCTCCAGCCAGGCCGGGGGGACGCGCGAGTCGGCGTCGGTCGTCGCGATCCAGGTGCGGGTCGGGTCGTGGCCCTCCAGCAGGGTGGCCACACCTGCCGCGCGGGCGGCGCCGACCCCGGGCTCGGACCGCTCCAGCACGCGTGCACCGTGTCGCCGCGCGATCGCGGCGGTGGCGTCGACGGTGGCGTTCACGACCACCACCACCTCGACCGGGACGGTCACGTGCCGGGCCGCCTCGGCCAGGGCCGCGAGGCACGCCTCGACGTGGTCGGCCTCGTCGCGGGCCGGCACCACGACGCCGATGCGATCGACCTCAGGCACGTTCCAGCACCTCGAGCCGGAAGTTGCGCTCCACGTGCGTGACGACGCCGCGCAGGCCGGCCGCGTGCAGGTCGGCGTGGGCGTCGTCGGGGCGCGACGCCGCCTCGTCGAAGTCGTGGCGCCAGTGCACGGCCAGCACCTGGCCGTCGTCGGTCAGGCTCTCGACCGTGCGGTGCGCGGTCAGGGCCCGGTCCTCGGGGGACAGGAAGTACAGCACCTCCGACAGCACCACCAGGTCGAAGGCGCCCTCCGGCCAGTCCTGTGGGATGGACCCGCGGCGGGCGTCGACGCGGTCCAGCGCGCGCTGCCCGAGCCGCTCGAGCGCGAGGTCCACGAGGTCCATGGCCACCACCTCGTCGCAGCGTCGGGCCAGCAGCTGGGTGATCTGCCCGGCCGCGCATGCCGGCTCGAAGGCGCGCCTGTACTGCGGGCGGGGCAGGCTCGCCAGGGTCAGCTCCCGCTTGCGCTCCTCGTACGGGGCGCTGTCGAGGAGCCACGGGTCGGGGTCGGTGCGGTACAGGTGCTCGAAGTACGCCGGGTCGGTCACGTAAGGACCACCTCGGGCGCGTGCAGGGCGTGGGCCAGCAGCGCCTCGGTCACCACGGGCGCGTCGGCGGGATGCGGCGAGAGTGGCTGGAGCTGGCTGCGGAAGCAGCGCAGCGCCGTCACCTTGCGGGCGTGCGCCGCAGTGTCGTAGGGGAGCAGGGCCGCTCCGCGCAGCCACGAGGCCTGCGCGGACGGGGTGGTCACCGTCCATCGCCACACGGGGTAGCGCCAGAGGGTGGCTCCCGCGGGCGCGACCTCCCGGGCCACACGGCCGACCACGTCGTGGTCGGCGTGGCCGTCGTCCTCGAACGGCGCGACGACGAGCGCCGCGTCCGCGAGCAGGGTCGTCAGGCGGTCGCGCAGCGGTGACTCGTCCTGGGGCAGGGCTGCGTCGCGCAGGCCGAGGTGGGTCACGTCCGGCCGCTCGTGCCCGAGGACGGCGAGCGCCTCGCCGAGCTCGGCCCGGCGCACGGTGCGCAGCTGGTCGGGCGTGAGGGTCGGGCTGTCGGGGTGCGAGCGCTCGCCGTCCGTCGCCACGACGAACCGCACCGGGTGTCCGGCACGTCCGGCGAGCCAGGCGCCCACCCCCAGCACCTCGTCGTCGGGATGGGCCGAGAGCACCACTACCTGGCCGGACGGCGCGGCGGCCCGGGGCAGGTTCGCGCCGCGCAGGACCTCGGACCAGGGCGCCGCCGGGTGCTGCCTCATGGGAGTCCTCCGAGCCGGGCGAGGTCACGCTCCGCGTGGTGCTGCCGCACGAAGACCTGCAGGTCGGCCACCCGTCGGGCGTGCTCGGCGTCGAACGCGAGCGGCCCCGGTCCGGTGGCGCGTCCGACGTGGTGCAGGACGGTGTCGACCACGTCGGCCACCCCGGCGCGCACCGCGAGCGCGAGTGCCTCCACCTCGGTGTCGGGCTCGGTGTCGATCCTGCGGGCCGCGTCGTCCAGCAGGGCGCCGGCGGTGTGCAGCGCCGCGCGGACGGCGCCGCGGTGCGCCAGCCCGTGCTCGTCCAGCCGGGCTGATCTCTCGAGCACGTCCGCGACGGCCCGAGCGCCGCCGGTCCACACGGCGGCGATGCCGATCGCGCCGTGCCAGAACCCGGGCCGCTGCACGTAGGCGCCGGGCGCCCCGACGGCCACCGCGTCCACGGCGTCGAGACGCAGCGTGACCGTGCGGGCGTCGGCCATGCCCGGCCCCACCCACGTCGGAGCCTGCTCGTCGACCGCGACCCCTGGTTGGTCGAGGTCCACGGCGAACAATCGGTCGTGGCCGTCGTCCTCGGCGGTCACGAGCGCGTGGGTCACCAGGTCCGCTCCCGAGCAGAAGGCCTTCGTGCCGTCGAGGTGCCACCGATCCCCGGTCCGCGTCGCACGGACGACCGCGAACGGCGGTGCCGCCGCCCAGACGGCCCACACCCCGTCGGTGTCGATGGGGTGGTCCAGCTCGGCGCCGATCGCCACGGCGTCGTGGTGCGGCTCGGCCAGCTTCGCGAGCGACAGGTCCTCGTGCCCGAGAGCGACGAGTGCGTCGAGCCGGTCGTGCGTGGCACCGCTGCCGGGAAGGGGGAGGGGGGTGCGCGTGCGTTCACGCAGCAGCTCTGCCGTCAGTCCCATCCAGCTCCCTCGTCCGGGCGACCGCAGGGCCGCCCGTCCTGTGTACCCGTTGCGAGCCGTCCGAAACGCCGGGATCTCAGGATCCGGCGATCCGCCCCGTCACGGCACCGAGTTCGATCCTCGATCCGTCGGCGCCGGGAGCGGTGGCGGTGATCGTCACGGTGTCGCCGTCCTCCAGGAAGCTGCGGGTGGTCCCGTCGGGGAGCACGATCGGCTCGGTGCCGTTCCAGGTGAGCTCGATCAGGGCGCCGCGCTCCTCGCGGGCCGGGCCGCTGACCGTCCCCGACGCGAACAGGTCGCCCGGTCGCACCGAGGCGCCGTTGACGCACAGATGGGCGAGCATCTGCGCGGGGGTCCAGTACATCGCCGCGTACGGCGGGCGGGAGACCACCTCGCCGTCGAAGCGCACCTCGAGCGCGAGGTCGAGGCCTCCGGCCGGTGCGTCGGCGTCGTCGAGGTACGGCAGGAGGGCGACGTCGCGGGTCGGCGGAGCCACGCGGGCCCCGGCCAGGGCCTCCATCGGTACCACCCACGGGGAGACCGAGGTGGCGAACGACTTGCCGAGGAACGGTCCGAGCGGCACATACTCCCAGGCCTGAAGGTCGCGTGCGGACCAGTCGTTGACCAGGCACACGCCGAACAGGCGGTCCTCGGCCTCGGCCAGGGTGAGCGGGCCGCGCACCGACGGGCCGCCGACGACGAACCCCACCTCGGCCTCGATGTCGAGCCGGGTCGAGGGTCCGAAGACGATCTCGCCGTCGGGGGTGCGGCGCTGGCCGCTGGGGCGCACGACGTCGGTGCCGGAGACCACCACCGTGCCGGCTCGGCCGTGGTACCCGATGGGCAGGTGCTTCCAGTTCGGGGTGAGCGGCTCGGAGTCGGGTCGGAACAGGCGGCCGAGGTTCGACGCGTGGTGCTCCGAGGCGTAGAAGTCCACGTAGTCGCGGACCGTCCACGGCAGGTGCAGCGTGACGTCGGCCTGGGGCACCAGGTGCTCCTCGGCGCCGGACGCGACGAGCTGCAACAGCCGGTCGCGCAGCTCGGCGCGACGTTCGGACGGGTAGGACAGGACGCCGTCGATCGTGCCGTCGGCCAGCTCCTCGGCCAGGTCCGGCAGCGCCGCGCCGACGTCGAGCACCTGCGTGCCCACGCCGACTCCCACGCGCGGCGCCGCTCCGGCCGTGCTGAAGGAGCACCACGGCAGCGTCGTGGTGCCCCAGTCGACGGGATCGCTCATGCGGTCATCCTTCCGGGAAGCAGGCCGAGGTGGGCCAGGTCGGCTGCGGGCTCGTCGACCGAGCACGTGCCGAACGAGGTGAAGAGGCGACGTGCCTGCCGGACACGGTCCTCGCCGAGCGCGGCCAGGTCGGGGCCGACGTGCTCGTCCTCGCGACGGAGCACCGCCACCGCGGCATCGTCGCCGGAGCCCGACAGCAGGGTGTCGACCGCCAGCAGCACGTTGGCGAACCCGTGGTGCACGAGGCCGTCGTCGGGGTCGGTGGAGCGGACGGCGCGATGCAGGCCGGCGGTGAGCTTGAAGGGTCGCTCCGCGCGCACGAGCGACGAGAGTGCACGTCCCAGCCGCTCGGGCGTCGGGAACGCGTGGGCGTCGGGGCCACCGGTGCGCAGCTTCACGAGCGCGCCGGCCGGTACGTCGAGCGCACGGTCCGCGTGCGTCTCGACCACGAGGCAGGCGCCGGCGGGCACGGTCACCGACGCCGGGTCGCGCGTCTCCACCGCCGCCACGTCGAGCCCGGCCGGGACGTCGAACGGGGCGTCGGCCACCACGGCCACGCGGAGGGTGGCGCCACGGGCGAGCTCGGCCGCGCGGGGGAGCGCGGAGGCCGGGAGCACGAGTGGACCGACCAGCGCGGCGACGTGGTGCCCGTGCCGTGCCAGGTGCGCGGCGACTGCCTCGTCGAGCGGGAGGTCCCCGGGCGGGAACACGGCCGCGTCGTCGAGGAACGCGTCGAACGGTCCCACGAGTACGTCGCGGGGACCACTCACTGCGACCACGAGCGGTGGTAGACGCCGTCGTCGACGGCCCGACCGCCCTCGCCCAGCTCCAACGGACGGAACGTGTCGACCATGACCGCGAGCTCGTCGAAGGACTCGGCGCCCAGGCTCGCCTCGATGGCCGCCGGCTGGGGGCCGTGCGAGTGGCCGCCCGGGTGGACCGTGACCGACCCCTTGGCGATGCCGGAGCCCTTGCGCGCCTCGTAGTCGCCGTCGACGTAGAACATGATCTCGTCGCTGTCGACGTTGGCGTGGAAGTACGGCACCGGGATCGCGAGCGGGTGGTAGTCGACCTTGCGCGGCACGAAGTTGCAGACCACGAAGTTGCTGCCCTCGAACACCTGGTGCACCGGCGGCGGCTGGTGGATGCGCCCCGTGATCGGCTCGAAGTCGTGCACGCTCAGCGCGTAGGGGTAGAGGCAGCCGTCCCAGCCGACGACGTCGAACGGGTGGTCCGGGACCACGTGCACCGTGCCCGCCAGGCCGCCCGGGCCGGAGCCGCGGTGCTTGATGAACACCTCGACCGGTCCCTCCTCACGCACCTCGGGCTCGCCGGGTCCGCGCAGGTCACGCTCGCAGTAGGGCGCGTGCTCGAGCAGCTGGCCGTAGCGCGACAGGTAGCGCTTGGGCGGGGCCACGTGGCCGTTCGCCTCGATGCAGTAGGCGCGGGTCGTGGTCTCGACCACGTAGCGATGGGTGGTGGCGCGGGGGACCACCAGGTAGTCGCCGGGGCCGTAGGTGAGGTGGCCGAGCACGGTCTCGAGCACGCCCGTGCCGGCCTCGACGAACACGATCTCGTCGCCCGTGGCGTTGCGGTACAGCGGCGACGTCGCGTCCGCCACGACGTAGGAGATCCGCACGTCGGCGTTCCCGAGCACGAGTCGTCGTCCCTGGACGACGTCGGTACCGCCCTCGTCGAACAGGTCGTGCAGGCGCAGGTGCCGCGGGAGCAGCGGCTCGTTCGGCGTCGTGGTCTGGTCCGGCAGCTCCCACCGTCGCGCCTCGAGCACCGCCGACGGCACGCCCACGTGGTAGAGCAGCGAGGAGTCCGAGCTGAACCCCTCCTCGCCCATCAGCTCCTCGCGGTACAGCGTCCCGTCGGGGGAGCGGTGCTGGGTGTGCCGCTTGGGCGGGATCGATCCGGCGCGACGGTAGTGCGCCATCAGAAGTTCCCGCGCTTGGCCTGCTCACGCTCGATGGCCTCGAACAGCGCCTGGAAGTTCCCCTTGCCGAAGCCGAGGGACCCGTGCCGCTCGATCAGCTCGAAGAACACCGTCGGCCGGTCGCCGATCGGCTTGGTGAAGATCTGCAGCAGGTAGCCGTCCTCGTCGCGGTCCACGAGGATGCCGCGGCTCTGCAGCTCCTCGATCGGCACGCGCACCTCACCGATCCGGGCCCGCAGCGCCGGGTCGGTGTAGTAGCTCTCGGGCGTGGCGAGGAACTGCACGCCGTGCTCACGCAGGTGGTCGACCGTCGCCAGGATGTCCTCGGTGGCCAGGGCGAGGTGCTGGGCGCCGGGACCGCGGTAGAACTCGAGGTACTCGTCGATCTGCGACTTCTTCTTCGCGATCGCCGGCTCGTTGAGCGGGAACTTGACCCGGTGGTTGCCGCTGGCCACCACCTTGCTCATGAGGGCGGAGTAGTCGGTGGCGATGTCGTCGCCGATGAACTCGGCCATGTTGGTGAAGCCCATGACGCGGCCGTAGAAGTCGACCCACTCGTCCATGTGGCCCAGCTCGACGTTGCCGACCACGTGGTCCAGTGCCTGGAAGACGAGGCCACTCTGCCGCCCACGGCCCGGCACCCCCGCCGGGTCGCGGTGCACGGTGGTGCGGCGCTCGACGAAGCCGGGGAGGTAGGGGCCGGTGTACCGGCTGCGGTCCACGAGCGAGTGCCGGGTGTCGCCGTAGGTGGCGATGGCCGCGACCCGCACGGTGCCGTGCTCGTCGCTCACGTCGTGGGGCTCCTCGAGCACGGTCGCACCCTGGGCGCGGGCGTGCTCGATGCAGCGGTCCACGTCGGGCACCTCGAGCGCGATGTCGACGACGCCGTCGCCGTGACGGCGGTGGTGGTCGGCGATCGTCGAGTCGGGGTCGACCGCGCCCTTCAGCACGAACCGCACCGCGCCGCTCTGCAGCACGTACGCGTGGTGGTCGCGGTTGCCGGTCTCGGGGCCGGAGTAGGCCACGACCTGCATCCCGTAGACGTTCTCGTAGTAGGCGGCGGCCTGGGTGGCGTTGCCGACCGCCCACACCAGGGCGTCCCAGCCGGTGACGGGGAAGGGGTCGGCCGAGTCGTCGTGCTCGACGAGACCGACGAGCCTGCGCAGCTGCTCGAGGTCGAGGTCGGCGAGCCGCTCGGCGTCGGTGAGGATCGTGTCTGGAGTCGTCGTCATGTGGTCCAGGTCACCGCCTTCTCGTGTGCTTGGCAACCTGCCTGGTCCGAGGTAGACAGATCGAGCGTTCCTGCCGAGTAGAGTCCCTCGAGACTGGTCAATCTGCAGAGGAATCACCCATGGATGCTCTCGACCTCGCCCTCGTCGCCGCACTGCGCGAGCACCCCCGCGCCGGGGACCTCGAGCTCTCGCGCGTGGTCAAGGTCGCGCGCGCCACGGTGCAGTCGCGCCTGGCCAAGATGGAGGCCGCCGGCGTCATCACCGGCTACGGCCCCGACGTCGACCTCACGGCGGCAGGCCACCCCGTCCTGGCCTTCGCCACCCTCGAGATCGCCCAGGGCCGGCTCGAGGACGTGCGTGCCGAGCTCGACTCGCTGCCCAACGTGCTCGAGGCCTACGTGACGAGCGGGACGGCCGACGTCGTGTGCAAGATCGCGGCGTCTTCCCACGCGGACCTGCAGGACGTGCTGCTGCACATGAGCACGTCGGGCTCGATCGTGCGGTCGACGAGCATCGTCGTGCTCAGCGAGCTGGTGGCCCCGCGCGTGCTGCCCGTCCTGGCGCGCGACGTGCAGGGCGGTGGCAGGGCGCCCCGCTACCGCTGACCGAGGGCCTGGATCACGCGTCGCGATCCGCGGCCGTGGTGGCGGGTGACCCGCGTCGGCCCGCCCAGGCGGCCAACGCCCCACCGACCGCGAGCAGCGCCGTCATCACGACCCAGCTCGCGCCGTACGGCTGGTTGAGGATCGTGTCGTTGTCGGGCTTGCCGCCCTGCCCGCTCAGCACGGGCAGGAAGGTCACGGTGAGGGTCGCCCAGACCAGGAACGCGATGCCGAGGGCCGCGTGGCGAGGAAGCAGTCGGGACGCCCCGACCCCGAGCGCGACCGTGACGGGCGCGAGCACCGCGTCGTGGACCAGCACGCCGGCGACCAGCCAGACGACGAGCGAGACCAGCTGTTCGGACGTGAACTCGCGCATGAGCCACAGCCCCCACAGCCCGCAGCCCACACCGACGAGCACGAGGATCGCGCGGGCGGCCCTCATGCGGTCACCTCGAGCCGACGGACCCACTTGGTCTGCAGCACCCCGGGCCGGTTCGGCGCGATGATGCGGCACGGGTACCCGTGGTCGAGCGACAGCGTCTCGCCGTTGAGCTCGAGGGCGAGCAGCGTGCGCTCGTCCTGCGTGAACGCGGCCGGCAGGTCGGTGTTCGCGAACGCCCCGCGGGTCTGCAGCGAGGAGACCCGCACGTCGGACCCCGGAGGTGCGTCGACCAGGGCGAGGACGTCGCGGACGGCCACGCCGGTCCACACGGCGTCCTTGCTCCACCCCTCGACGCAGGCCATGGGCAGGCGGTGCGTCCTCTGCGGCAGCTCCGCCAGCTGGTCGCGCGTGAGCGAGACGGTGCGCCCACCCGCGACGACCTCGAGCACGTAGTCGGGTGAGCTGGCACCGTCGACGGCACCGGCGGCCCTCGCGGTGCGGTTGATCGACAGGCCCTGCGGACCGTCGCCGTTGCGCACCGCGAAGACCGAGACGTTGCGCAGCCAGGGGACCGACTGTCCGGCGGTGAGCAGGACCGCGAGCCCGGACGCCGAGGCTGCGCCGAGCAGGACGGCACGGCGCGTGGGACCGTCGCCGGCATCGGGGGGCCTGTCCTCGTGGTCGTCGTCGACCTGTTCGTCGTCGATCGGGGCGCCGAGGGCGGCCCGGATCACCGGCAGCTTCACTGCCACGTGCACGAGCAGCGCCCCGATCGCCACCCAGGCCACGGCGTTGTGGGTGCGTCGGAAGCTGAAGTCCCAGGGGTACCACTGGGCGATGTTGAGCAGCCCGCTCGCGAGCATGAACACCGCCGAGGCGACCAGCGCGGCGATCGACGCGCGCTCCAACGCCTCGACCACCAGGGCGCGGCGACCCGACGGCGGGCGCACGAACAGCCGCGGGAAGACCGACCACAGCTTGACCAGCAGCAGCGGCACCGCGGCCGTGCCGGCCACGACGTGGACCCCCTGGGTCACCCGGTAGAGCCAGGCGGGCGACGGCCCGAGCGGCACCCAGTCCTGCGGGTCCTGCTGCAGGTGGCTCCAGATCCCGGTGACGAAGCACAGCCCGAACGCGACGCCGAGCGCGACGCCCACGCGCGCGCTCAGCCCCGTGCCGCGCGAGCGGCTCGTGAAGGCGTCGGGACGGGGGAGCAGCCGCTCGACGTCCTGGACGGTCGGCAGCCTCATCGCGTGTCCCGCGACGTCATGCGTCCTGCTGCCATGCGTCCCGCTCTCGTGTGCTCGACCCTGGTGTGACCGATCCTCTCGCACCTGACCGGTCCGTGTCCGACGTAGTCGCGGCCACGCAGCGCGTCACAGCGCCGCGAGACGTCGGACGGCCTCGTCGATGACGTCCGGCCTCTTGCAGAACGCCCACCTCACGAGCGGCCTGCCGGGGTTGTCCTCGAGTGGGGTGTCGGGGTCGTGGAACACCTGGTGCGGCACGGCCACGACGCCGACCCGCTCGGGCAGCGCGAGGCAGAACTCGAGCCCGTCCTCGAAGCCGAGAGGGCGGATGTCGGTGGTCGCGAAGTAGGTCCCGTCGGGAACCACGACGTCGAAGCCGACGTCGGCCAGCCCTGCGCACAGCTGGTCGCGACGGGCCCTCATGCCGTCGGTGAAGGAGGCGAAGTAGTCGTCGTCCAGGCGCAGCGCGGCGGCGATGGCCGGCTGCAGCGGTGCGCCCGACGTGAAGGTGAGGAACTGCTTGGCGCCCAGGAGCGACCGCACCAGCGACTCGGGGCCGGTGGCCCACCCGACCTTCCACCCCGTGAACGAGAAGGTCTTGCCACCGCTGGAGATGGTGAGCGTGCGCTCGCGCATGCCGGGCAGCGTGGCGATCGGCACGTGGGTCACGTCGAAGGTCAGGTGCTCGTACACCTCGTCGCTGATCACCACGAGGTCGTGGTCGCGGGCCACCTGGGCCACGGCGGCCAGCTCGTCGGGCGTGAGCACCGTGCCGGTGGGGTTGTGCGGGGTGTTGAGCAGGATCGCGGTGGTGCGCGGCGTCACGGCGGCGCGCAGCTCGTCGACGGGGAGGCGGAAGTCCGGTGCGCGCAGCGTGACCGGGCGGCGGACGGCACCGGCCATCTGCAGCACCGCCACGTAGGAGTCGTAGTAGGGCTCCAGCACGATCACCTCGTCGCCGGCCTCCACGATGCCGAGCACCGCGGCCGCGATGGCCTCGGTGGCGCCGGTCGTGACCGCGACCTCGGTCTCGGGGTCGACCTCGAGGCCGTACCAGCGGCGTTGGTGCTCGGCCACGGCGAGCCGGAGGTCATGCACGCCCGGGCCGGGTGCGTACTGGTTGGCGCCCCCGCGGAGCGCGGCCACGGCGGCGTCGATCACCGCGTCGGGGCCGTCGGTGTCGGGGAACCCCTGGCCGAGGTTCACGGCACCGGTCGAGGCCGCGAGGGCACTCATCCGCGCGAAGATCGTGGTGCCCAGTCCGTCGATCCGGCTGCTCTGCGTCCTCATCCCTCGCGACTCTACGCACCGCGGGCCCGCCCCGGTGGTCGACCTGGACGCGTGCGTCCCGAGCCCGGACAGAGCGCTGCCCCGCCGTTCTCGGGGGGTGAAACGGCGGGGCAACGGTCCTGATACTAGTGGCCCGGCGGGTCAGCGCTGGGCGGATTCGAGCCAGAAGGCCGCGCGACCGATGAGATGTGGGTCACAGTCGACGCGGGGTGGCCGCCTGGACGAGGGTGAGAGAATCGGCCCCATGACCACCGCGACCGCGCCCTCCCCGCCCGCCGGGGGTGGACGTCGTGCTCCGCGGCGGCGTCGTTTCTCCCTCGTCCGGCTCCTCGGCGTGGTGCTGATCCTGTCGGGTCTCGGCGTGCTCGGGTACGTCGCCTGGCAGTACTGGGGCACCAACGTCGTGGCCAAGCAGCAGCAGGCCGAGATCCGCCAGATCATCTCCGACGACTGGAAGAACGGCACCGACGGGAAGAACATCGGGCTCCTGCGCGTGCCGCGCTTCGGCACGGAGTACGAGGTCCCCATCGTCAAGGGCTTCGACCAGGAGTCGCTCTCCAAGGGCGTCGGCATGTACGAGGAGGCGGCCCTGCCGGGAGAGCTCGGCAACTTCGCGATCGCCGGGCACCGCGTCACCCACGGCGAGCCCTTCCGCGACTTCCTGAAGCTGAAGAAGGGCGACCTCGTCCACATCGAGACGCGCACGGCGGTGTTCACCTACCAGCTGCGCAACGACGGTGACTCGCTCACGCTCGACTTCACCGTCGGCTGGCCGCTGCAGCAGGTTCCGGACCCTGACATGCGGGGCGAGCCGCCGACCGCCAACGTGCTCACGATGCTCACCTGCTCGGAGCTCTTCCACACGCGCAACCGCAACGTCGTCTTCGGCGACCTGGTCAAGATCGTCGACAAGTCCGACCCCGAGCGGAAGATCCCGCTCCCCGGCGCCTAGGAGCCCCCGCGACCATGCAGGACTACCAGCGATCCTTCGTGGAGTTCGCGATCGGCCACGACGTGCTCCGGTTCGGCTCCTTCACGCTGAAGTCGGGCCGGACGTCGCCGTACTTCTTCAACGCCGGCGGCTTCGACACCGGCGCACGGCTCGCCGGGCTGGGCCGCTTCTACGCCGCGGCGATCGCCGAGCGCGCGCCCGACTTCGACGTGCTCCTGGGCCCCGCCTACAAGGGCATCCCCATCGCCGCGGCCACCGCGGTGCAGCTGGCCGAGCACCACGGGCGCGACGTGCCGTGGAGCTTCAACCGCAAGGAGGCCAAGGACCACGGCGAGGGCGGGATGATCGTCGGCGCACCCCTCCAGGGACGGGTCCTGCTCGTCGACGACGTGATCACCTCGGGCAAGGCGATCCGGGAGGTCGTGCCGCTGGTGGAGGACGCCGGCGCCGAGCTGGCCGGCATCGTCGTGGCCGTCGACCGGCAGGAGCGTGGCGCGGGCGACCTCTCGGCCGTCGACGAGGTGCGCCGCGACCTCGGCGTCCCGGTGGAGGCGATCGTGACGTTCGACCACGTCATCGAGTTCCTCGAGGAGTCCGGCCGCCACGCCGAGCACCTCGACGCGGCACGCGCCTACCGCGACCAGTACGGCGCGTGACCCCCTCGCTGGACCCGGGCACGAGGGGCGGGGCCGAGGGTGACGGTGTCGAAGGTGACGGCGTCGAGGTGGGTGTGGGCCCGTGGGAGGGGCCCGTGCCCGACGACCCCCGGCTCGACCCGACGCTCCTCGCCGAGGGGGACCGGCGCAACGTCGTCGACCGCTACCGGTACTGGAGCGTCGAGGCGATCGTCGCCGACCTGGACACGCGCCGGCACCCGCTGCACGTGGCGGTCGAGAACTGGCAGCACGACTTCAACATCGGCTCCGTGGTGCGCACCGCCAACGCGTTCAACGTCGCGGCCGTGCACGTCGTCGGCCGGCGCCGGTGGAACCGGCGCGGCGCGATGGTGACCGACCGCTACCTGCACGTCCACCACCACGCCGACGTCGAGGCGCTGGCGGCCTGGGCCGACGAGCAGGACCTGCCGCTGCTCGGCATCGACAACCTGCCCGGCGCGGTGCCGCTCGAGACCACCACGCTGCCCCGTGCCTGCGTGCTGCTGTTCGGCCAGGAGGGCCCGGGCCTGAGCCACGCGGCCCGTGCGGCGTGCGCGACGACCCTGTCGATCGCCCAGTTCGGCTCGACCCGGTCCATCAACGCCGGAGCCGCCGCCGCCATCGCCATGCACGCCTGGGTGCGCGAGCACGCCGGCTGACGGCCGGGCCGTCTGGGCGGGCGTGCGTCGGTGCGTCGCCCTAGGCTCGGGAGCATGAGCCGCGTCGTCGTCATCGGGGGTGACGCGGCGGGCATGACGGCCGCGTCGTCCCTCAACCGTCTCGTGCCCGACGTGGAGGTGGTGGTGCTCGAGCGCGGGCACCACACCTCCTACTCCGCCTGCGGGGTGCCGTACTGGGTCGCGGGCGAGGTCGACGGCCCCGACGCCCTCGTGGCCAGGACACCCGAGGAGCACCGCGAACGGGGCATCGACGTGCGCCTCGGCAGCGAGGCGACCGCGGTCGACACCGACGCGCGCACCGTGACCTACCGCGACCTCGCAGGCGAGCAGGTCGTCACCTACGACCGCCTCGTCGTCGCCACCGGAGCGCGTTCGATCCTGCCCGAGCTGCCGGGCATCGACGCCGGGAACGTGCAGACCGTCAAGGACCTCGTCGACGGCCAGCAGGTGCTCGACCGCATCCGCGCCGGCGCGCGCCGGGTGGCCGTCGTCGGCAGCGGCTACATCGGCATCGAGATGGCCGAGGCGTGCCTGGCCCAGGGGCTCGAGGTCACCGTGGTCGAGCGCGAGAGCACCCCGCTGCCGATCGTCGAGGACGAGATCGGTGAGCTCGTCGCCGACGCCATGCGCGAGAAGGGTGCCCAGGTGGTCACCGGTGCCGCGGTCACCGGCTTCGGCGTGGGAGCGGACGGCGCCGTCACCTCCGTGCGCACCGACGAGGACGACTACCCGGCCGACCTGGTCGTCGCGGCCTTCGGAGTCGCGCCGCGTGGCGACCTGCTCACGACCGCTGCCACTGGGCCGAAGGACGGCATCGTCACCGACGACCAGCAGCGGGTGCTCCGTCCGGACGGGTCGGTCCTGGCCGACGTCTGGGCCGCGGGTGACTGCGTGGTCACCCTCGACCGCCTCACGGGGACACCGATCCACCTGCCGCTCGGGACCCACGCCAACAAGCAGGGCATGGTGGCGGGGGAGTCCCTGGCGGCCTCGCTCGGCGCCGACTGGTCGGGACGGGTCTTCCCCGGCGCCGTGCAGACCGCCATCACCAAGTTCTGCGACCTCGAGATCGCGCGCGCCGGACTCGGCCGTGCCCAGGCCGATGACGCCGGGCTCGACGTCGTGAGCGCCTCGGTGGAGTCCACCACCGTCGCCGGCTACTACCCGGGTGCGGAGCCCATGACGTTGTGGGGGCTCGCCGAGCGTGGGACGCGGCGCCTGCTCGGCGTGCAGGTCGCGGGCGGGCGCGGCGCGGGCGCCCGGATCGACGTGGCGGCCATGGCGCTGTGGTCGCAGATGTCCGTCGACGAGCTGGTCATGACCGACCTGTCGTACGCGCCGCCGTTCTCGTCGGTGTGGAGCCCGGTGCAGGTGCTCGCCCGGGCTCTCGTGAAGCGCCTGGACCAGTAGGGTTGACGTGACCGCTCGTCCGGTCGACCAGCCGACCTCCAGGAGACCTCCATGCCCGTCGCCACTCCCGAGATCTACGCCGCGATGCTCGACAAGGCCAAGGCCGAGTCGTTCGCGTACCCGGCGATCAACGTCTCGTCGTCGCAGACGCTGAACGCCGCACTCGCGGGATTCGCCGAGGCAGGGTCCGACGGCATCATCCAGGTCTCCACCGGCGGCGCGGAGTACTTCTCCGGCCCCACCGTCAAGGACATGGTGTCCGGCTCGCTGGCGTTCGCCGCCTTCGCGCAGGAGGTGGCCAAGAAGTACCCGGTCAACGTCGCGCTGCACACCGACCACTGCCCGAAGGACAAGCTCGACGGCTTCGTCCGGCCCCTGCTGGCCGCGTCGGCCGAGCGGGTCGCCGGCGGCGGGTTGCCGTACTTCCAGTCGCACATGTGGGACGGCTCGGCCGTGCCGCTCGACGAGAACCTGGTGATCGCGCAGGAGCTGCTCGAGAAGGCTGCCGCCGCGCACATCATCCTCGAGGTCGAGATCGGCGTCGTCGGTGGCGAGGAGGACGGCGTCGAGGCCGAGATCAACGACAAGCTCTACACGACGCCCGAGGACGCCCTGGCCACCGCCGAGGCCCTCGGTCTGGGCGAGAAGGGCCGCTACCTGACGGCCCTCACGTTCGGCAACGTGCACGGCGTCTACAAGCCGGGCAACGTGAAGCTGCGGCCCGAGGTGCTCAAGGCCGCGCAGGATGCGGTCAGCCAGAAGTACGGCAAGGACGCCCCGTTCGACTTCGTCTTCCACGGCGGTTCGGGCTCGCTGCCCGAGGAGATCTCGGCGGCGGTCGACTACGGCGTCGTGAAGATGAACGTCGACACCGACACCCAGTACGCCTTCACCCGCCCGGTGGTCGGCCACATGTTCAGCAACTACGACGGCGTGCTGAAGATCGACGGCGAGGTCGGCAACAAGAAGGCCTACGACCCCCGCGCCTGGGGCAAGGCCGCCGAGGCCGGCATGGCCGCCCGCGTGGTCGAGGCCTGCCAGAACCTGCGGTCGGCCGGCACCTCCCTCTGAGGTCACGGTCTCGGGCGGTTTGACGCCTTCGCGTCGGTTTCCCGCCTCCGGATCGACGTGAAGGCGTCACAACGCGGATCGGGTGCCCGGGGAAGCCGGTCGCGCCCGGTTCGGGGCTGCGCCGGTTGCCGCGGGCATCGAGGTGGGCTCCGAAAGGGCCTCGACCGGGGCGGACCCGGCGTGCCGGCGGGGTTCCCGGGCCGCGGCTCGCGTTTCGGACACTTCCGGGGCGGTTGAAGGGGTCGGAATGCCCCGGAAGTGTCCGAATCCAGCGTTGTGACGCCTTTGCGTCGATTCCGGGCTGCGAGATCGACGTCAAGGCGTCAAAGCGCGGATCGGGTGGCCGGGAGGTTCGGCCGACCCCGACGCTCCTGTCCGTCGAGGCTCTTTCGGAGGCCGCCGCGAGACCCAGCCGCAGCAGCGCAGCATCAACGCCGAAGCCGGGCCCGACCCCACGCTGGACGCGCGAGGCGGCGAGCGGGACCCGGTGCGTAGGGTCGACACCATGACGAACCTGCTGGGCGAGCCGCCCGAGACGTTCCTGCCCGTCGACCCCGGGGCCGCGGAGCTGGCGACCGGCACGTCGCCGCAGGCCGTGGCCTCGACGACCCCGGACTCGGTCCTCGCGTGGGCCCTGCTGGCGCAGGACGCGCTCGACGACGGACGCGACCTGGAGGGCTACGCCTTCGCGCGCACGGCCTACCACCGCTCGCTGGACTCCTTGCGGCGCAACGGCTGGAAGGGTCACGGACCGGTGCCGTGGTCGCACGAGCCCAACCAGGGCTTCCTCCGCTCGCTCGCCGTGCTCGCCACGGGGTCCGAGCGGCTCGGCGACGACGCCGAGGCGCATCGCTGCCGCGAGTTCCTCCACGAGTCGAGCCCGGAGGCGTACGCCGAGCTCGTGCGCTGACCCCTCGGACCCCCGTGGGGGCAGGTGCGTGTCAGTCCGGGAGGTCCGGAGGCGCACCGGCCGGGGCGCGCAGGCGCAGGCGACCGGGCTCGACCCGCCATGCGTGCCGCGTGCTCGGCGACGCGATCTCGCCGTCCAGGTTCGCCGGCGTCGACTCGCCGGTCACCGTCACCTCGTGCACCTTCAGGTACACGACGTCGTCGCGCATCGGGTGCCGACCGCGCCGCAGTCGCCACGCGTAGGCGAGGCGCTTCCAGCGGGCGTGCGCCCACACCACGGCCACGTCGAGCGACCCGTCGAAGGGGTCGGCCTCCGGCAGGAGCGGCGCGCCGCCCCCCACGTACCGGCCGTTGCCCACCGCCACCTGGATGAGCCGACGCGGTGAGTGCACGGGCTGCCCGTCCACCGTCACCGACGCGCGGATGCCCTTGCCGACGACACCCGTGATGACGGCGCCCATGGCGTAGCCGACGGGCCCGAAGGCCTTCTTCCACGGCTCCGCCTTGATGTTGGCCTCCGCGCCCAGCCCGATGTGCGCGGCGTTCACGACGAGCCGGTCGTCGTCGTCGCGGATCAGGTCGGCGAGCCGGGGCTCGGAGTCGAGGGCCTGACGGGCCGCCTCGACCGGGTCGTCGCTGATGCCGAGCGTGCGCACGAAGTCGTTGCCCGTCCCGAGGGGGACGATCGCGAGCTCGACGTCGTCGAACTGGTCGAGGTCGTCGATCGCGGTGACCACGGCGTGGATGCTGCCGTCCCCTCCGACCGCCACGACCACGCCGCCGCGCGCCGCACGCACCGCGTCCCGCAGGTCGTCGGCGTCCTCGGTGCGGCGCACCTCGAGGGTCACGCGCGCCCGCAACGTCTCGAGCGCCTCCTCGAGGCGCGGGTCGTCGCTGCTGCCTGCCTGGGCGTTCACCACAGCGACCCAGGGTCCCGTGCCGGTCATGGCGCTCCCTCCGCGCTGGCGTCGTCGTACGAAACGCCCCCTCCCGGCGCCCTCGGAGCCTATGCCCCGACGGCACCCGGCGCAGCGTCGACCACCTCGGCATTCGCGGCTGGGACGCTCGTCCCGATACGATGCGGCAGTCAGAGCCCCGCACCGTCGGGGCTTCTCTCGCGTCACAGCGTCACTACGAACCTCGAGGGGTGCATCGCATGCCCGCAGTCGTCATCGTCGGAGCCCAGTGGGGTGACGAGGGCAAGGGCAAGGCCACCGACCTGCTCGGCAGCCGCGTCGACTACGTCGTCAAGTTCAACGGCGGCAACAACGCCGGCCACACCGTCGTCATCGGCGACGAGAAGTACGCCCTCCACCTGCTGCCGAGCGGCATCCTGTCGCCCGGGTGCACGCCGATCATCGGCAACGGCGTCGTGATCGACCTCGACGTCCTGTTCGAGGAGATCGACGCCCTCGAGGCGCGTGGCATCGACACGAGCGCCCTGCGCGTGAGCGCGAACGCCCACCTCATCGCCGACTACAACCGCACCCTCGACAAGGTGACGGAGCGCTTCCTCGGCAGCCGCAAGATCGGCACCACCGGGCGTGGCATCGGCCCCACCTACGCCGACAAGATGAACCGGCTGGGCGTGCGCGTGCAGGACCTCTTCGACGAGAAGATCCTGCGCGCCAAGGTCGAGGGCGCGCTCGAGCTGAAGAACCAGATGCTCACCAAGGTCTACAACCGTCGGGCGGTGAGCGTCGACGAGATCGTCGACCAGCTGCTCGTGCACGCCGAGCGGCTGCGGCCGATGGTCGCCGACACCGCGCTCGTGCTGCACGAGGCGCTGGACCGCGGCGAGACGGTGCTGCTCGAGGCCGGCCAGGCCACGCTCCTCGACGTCGACCACGGCACGTACCCCTTCGTCACCTCGTCGTCGGCCACCACCGGCGGCGCGTGCACCGGCTCGGGCATCGCGCCCACCCGGATCACCCGCGTCATCGGCATCGTCAAGGCGTACGCCACCCGCGTGGGGGAGGGTCCCTTCCCCACCGAGCTCTTCGACGAGGACGGCGAGCGCCTGCGCACCAACGGCGGCGAGTTCGGCACCACGACGGGCCGTCCGCGACGCTGCGGCTGGTACGACGCCCCGGTGGCGCGCTACGCGGCACGCATCAACGGCGTCACCGACTTCGTGCTCACGAAGCTCGACGTGCTCACCGGGTGGGACCGCATCCCCGTGTGCGTCGCCTACGACGTCGACGGCGAGCGGGTGGACGAGATGCCCACGACCCAGACCGGCTTCCACCACGCCAAGCCGATCTACGAGTACTTCGACGGCTGGACCGAGGACATCTCCGGCGCCCGGACCATGGACGACCTGCCCGAGGCGGCGCAGCGGTACGTGCGCGCCGTCGAGGCGATGTCGGGGGCGCGCATCTCCGCCGTCGGCGTCGGCCCGGACCGCGAGGAGACCGTGGTGCTGCACGACCTCCTGGAGGACGAGGCATGAAGACGCTGGTCGTCGGCACGGGCGGGCGCGAGCACGCCCTCGCCCTCGCGCTGTCCCGTGACCCGGGCGTGACCGAGGTGCACGCGGCCCCCGGGAACCCCGGCATCGCCGACGTCGCGAGCCTGCACGACGTCGACCCGCTCGACGGGGCGGCCGTGGCGGCGCTGGCCACCTCGCTGGGTGCCGACCTGGTGGTGGTGGGTCCCGAGGCGCCGCTGGTGGCCGGGGTCGCCGACGCCGTCCGCGACGCCGGCATCGCCTGCTTCGGCCCCTCGCGTGCCGCGGCGCAGCTGGAGGGCTCGAAGGCCTTCGCCAAGCAGGTCATGGCCGCCGCCGAGGTGCCCACCGCCCTGGCGCACGTCTGCGAGACGCC